>JBFYPP010000015.1:0-18740 GCA_041303255.1 Chitinophagia bacterium
CTTTCGTCAGTTGCATGTCGCGGTGGTAGCCAGAGGGTAGGTTGTTGGTAAGCAAGGTAAGCTCGTTTGGAGTAGATTGAATTCTGTTGCACTTTGCCCTTATCAATTCAAAAACATCAGGATTTTTCTTGTGCGGCATGATGCTACTTCCTGTGGTGAGTTCATCTGGGAAACGAATAAATCCAAAATTCTGGTTCATGTACAAACAACAGTCCATTGCCAGTTTGCTTAAGGTGGCAGCAACAGAAGACAAGGCCATCGCGGTAAGCTTTTCGGTTTTACCCCTGCTCATTTGTGCGTAAGCAGAATTGTAATTCAAGGTTTTAAAACCCATCAACTCAGTTGTTCTGTTTCTGTTTATTGAGAACGATGAGCCATAACCAGCACCACTTCCTAATGGGTTTTTATTGGCAACTTGATAGGCTGCGGCAAGAAATTCCATATCGTCTACAAGGCTCTCTGCATAAGCACCAAGCCACATGCCAATGGAAGAGGGCATAGCAATTTGTAAATGGGTATAACCTGGAAGCAACACATTTTTGTGCGTTTCACTTTTATTGAGTAAAAGGTTGAACAAGTGTAATATTTCTTCTTTTATTGCGGTTATTTGTGCTCTAAGAAACAATTTAATATCGAGAGCAACTTGGTCATTTCTGCTCCTTCCGGTATGTATCCTTTTTCCAATATCCCCAATTTTTTCTGTGAGCATGAATTCGATTTGGGAGTGAACATCTTCTACTTGCGGATCTATTTCGAACCTACCTTCTTTAATTTGCTGCGCTATTTCTTTTAATGCACCCACCGCTGTTCTTGCATCTTCAGTGGTCATTAAACCTTGTTCACCCAACATGGTAACATGGGCAATAGATCCCTCCACATCAAAAGCAGACATACGTAAATCAAACGCACGGTCGTTGCCCACAGTAAATTGCTCTATTCTTTCAATGGTGTTTGTTGTTGTTTTGCTCCAAAGTTTCATGGTATTCATTTGGGTTGTTCAAGTTGAATCATGGTTTCTTCCAAAAGTTCAATGTATCCTTTTATTCCTGCTACAATTTCACCCAGGTAAATAAATTCATTGGCTGTATGGCTTCTGGCAGAATCACCCGGACCAATTTTTAGTGCTGGAAAATTCATCAGGGCTTTATCGCTGGTGGTTGGAGATCCGTAATGTGGCCAACCCAGTTTCTTACCCGCTTTAACTATTGGATGGCTCATGTCTATCATTGTTGACCTCAGTCTAAAGCTTCTTGGGGTAAGTTCGCTTTTTACGGCCTTTTGTATTTGTAGCATTATTTCCTCGAAAGTATAGTGCTCGTTTACCCGTACATCTATTATAAACCTGCACAACGATGGAACTATATTATGGGCCTTGTTCTCTGTTTCAATAACAGTGACTTTCGCTGTTGTCTTTCCTGTGAGTGGAGAAACTTTTTCAAAAACCAGCTCATTAATATTTCTGATGTCGTTTAATGCAACATCAATTGCGTTGATGCCTTCCTCCCTTGCTGCATGTCCAGCTAATCCATGGGAAACCGCATCGAGAACCAGTAAACCTCTTTCAGCCACAGCCATCTCCATTTTTGTGGGTTCTCCAACGAGTCCGCCTACAATTTCACTTCCTTGCAACTTGTTTTGAAAAACTGAATCATTTAATAAAAGCGCTACACCATTTGTTCCAGAAATTTCTTCTTCGGCACTGGCAATCAAACAAAGATTAAATGCCAGTGCTTCTTTTTTATAGAAATAAATAAATGCTGCAATCAATGCTACAAGTGGTCCACCTGCATCATTGCTGCCCAATCCAATCAGCTTATCATCAAGAAGGGTCGGCGTAAATGGATCTGTATTATAGCCTTTCGCAGGCCTCACTGTATCGTGGTGAGAGTTCAGTACAATGGTAGGCTTGGTTTGATCAAAATGAAAATTGACTGCATATACATTGTTAAGTAAGCGATGTGTTTCAATGCCTTTTTCAATTAGAAAATGTTCAATACAGTTGGCGACTTCATTTTCTTCTTTGCTAAATGAAGAAATGGAGATCATCTTTTTTAGAAGATCTATTGCGTCTGAAGTTATGGTATCGAACTTGTCCATTGTTTTTCTTTATCCATGAATGGTGGTGCCAGTTGTTCCTTTAACCAAAGCAAGCAATTCCATGCCGTCTCCAATAACAACACGACTCACCCCTGTTTCTATGGCTATAAATGCATTATCCAATTTAGGGATCATTCCAGCAAAAATGAGATTTTCATTTTTAAGCGCTTGGTAATTGGCGGGGTCTAGTGTTTTTATTACACTGTTTTCATCGTGAACATCCCTAAGCACACCTTTTTTTTCAAAAGAATAAATCAAAGTGGTATCGAAATAGGCAGACATGGCTTTTGCTATTTCCTGTGCAATGGTGTCTGCATTCGTATTCAGTAGTTGCCCCTGGCTGTCTTGTGTTATGGGTGCTACTACGAGAGAAAGTCCTTTTTCTAATAGGTTGATAAATAGGGTTGTGTTAATTTGATCTATATCGCCAACATATCCAAAGTCGATAGTTGGATGTACTCTTTTATGGGCAAGTATAGCTTCTCCATCTGCACCCGTTAGTCCAATTGCTAGAGACTTTTTGGCATTTAAAGAAGCAACAATTTTTTTGTTAATCCAACCGGCGTAAACCATGGTCACAATTTTGAGGGTAGCCTCATCTGTTATCCTCCTGCCATCCAACATGTGTTGGGGGATGTTCAAGTCTTGTGCCAGTTCTGTAGCGAGTTTACCTCCACCGTGAACTAGTATTTTATGCCCTTCTAATTGAGCAAAAGCGGATAAAAAGGTGTTTAGTTTTACCTCATCATCTATGATGTTTCCACCTACTTTAATGATATGTAATGCGTGTTTCATTTTCCTAGTAGATTGGCAATTACTGCTTGTGCGGCCCACACGCGGTTGGCTGCTTGTTGTGTAACAAGACTATGTTCACTATCCAAGATTTCATCTGCAAGTTCAACGTTTCTTCTTACCGGTAAACAATGCATCACTTTGGCCTGGTTTGTTGATTTGAGTTTTTCAAGTGTCAACATCCAATTGCCTTGGTATGCAGGGGTATTTCCATAATCGTTGTAGGAGCTCCAGTTTTTTACGTAGATAAAGTCGGCATGCTGCAGAGCTTCCTCTTGGTTATGACTGATTGTTGCACCACGCGTAAAATCCTCACTCAGTTCGTATCCTTCTGGATGTACAATGGTGAAATCAGCTTCGCCCCATGCATTTATCCATTGTGCAAAACTGTTGGCTACACATTGTGGAAGTGCTTTAACATGTGGCGCCCAAGTAAGTACAATTTTGGGTTTTCGTTTAGAAGTAAAATTTGCACTCATTGCTTCTTCTATCGTAATAAGGTCAGTCAGACTTTGTAAAGGATGGAGTGTAGCAGTTTCTAAACTCAATACAGGAATACCTGCATATTTTATAAATTGATGAATGACGTGTTCGCTATAATCTGCATCCTTGTTTTTTAGTGATGGAAAAGTTCTGATAGCGAGGACATCAAAATAATTTCCTAAAATGGGAGCAGCGTCTTTCACATGCTCGGCGGTTGTTCCGTTCATAATGGCGCCATCTTCAAATTCCATGGCCCACCCTTCGCTTCCGATGTTGAAAACGACACATTCCATGCCCAATTGTTGTGCTGCTACTTGTGTGCTCAATCTGGTGCGCATACTTGGGTTCAAAAATAAACAACCCAATCTTTTGTTCTTCCCCAGCAACTCATCTTTGCGAGGAGATGATTTATATATTAGTGCTTGGTTGATCAATGTTGAAATAGAGGTAACATCATTAGACGAAATGAACTGTTTCATGGGTTAAGATTGGAGTTGAGCAATTGCTTTTTTTAAAGAGGCAATGAATATTTCAGCGTCTTCCATGGTAAGTGCAAGGGATGGAAGCAATCGAATTACATTTGGTTTGGCTTCGCCTGTGAAAATCTTATACTCCTGCAAGAGTATACTTTTTAGTTGCTTTAATTCATCGGGTACATCAAAGCCGATCATCAATCCTAGTCCCCTTACATTGTAAATCTCCGGAATGGCTTTGAGTTCATTCATGAGGTGGTCGCCAATTTTTTTGGCATGTTGAATTAACTGTTCTTCTTCAATCACTTCTAAAACGGCAATTGCAGCAGCACAGGCCAGGTGATTTCCGCCAAATGTAGTTCCAAGCATAAAATGTTTGGCTTGTATTTTTGGGGAGATGATGATTCCTCCTATTGGAAATCCATTGCCCATACCTTTGGCCATGGTGTAAATGTCTGCGTTTACACCAGCATAGTCGTGACTAAAAAATAATCCTGATCTACCATAACCACATTGAACACTGTCAGCAATATAGATGGATCCAAACTCGTCGCAGCATCTTCTGATGGTTTGTAGAAAACCATTGCTGGCAATATGAATACCGCCAACACCTTGAATGCCTTCTACAATCACTGCAGCAATATTATTTCCTTCTTCTGCAAAACAATGCGTTAGTGCTTCTTCATCATTGAATGGAAGAAAGATAATATTATCAGTCTCGTTTACTGGAGCGATAATGGATGGGTTGTCCGTAGCGGCTACAGCAAGGGAAGTGCGTCCATGGAATGATTTTTTAAACGCGATTATTTTTTTTCTACCCGTATGGAAAGAGGCCAACTTTAGTGCATTTTCGTTGGCTTCCGCACCAGAGTTACAGAGGAAAAGTGAAAAGTCTTTTTTGCCAGAGACTTCTCCTAGTTTTTCTGCTAAAACGTTTTGTAGAGGTATTTTAATGGAATTGGAATAGAATGATATCTTGTCTAATTGTTGTTTTATACGCTTTACCCAATGTGGGTGCTGATGCCCAATACTAATTACTGCATGACCACCATACATGTCTAGGTACTCCGTTTCTAAGTCATCCCACACTCTTGAGCCCATAGCCTTTGTGATGGTAATGTTGTTGATGGGATATACATTGAAAAGTTCCATAGGGGTTAGTTTA
The DNA here is from genome assembly GCA_041303255.1 of Chitinophagia bacterium. GTDB lineage: Bacteria > Bacteroidota > Bacteroidia > Chitinophagales > Chitinophagaceae > Pollutibacter. Next base: position 5,011 of record JBFYPP010000015.1, read on the forward strand.
AAATGCAGTAGATTTTAATTGAAGGCCTGCTGTTCTTTCTAAATTATACATGATGTTCATGTTCTCTATAGCTTGTCCACATGCACCCTTTAGTAGGTTATCAATCGCAGTGTGTACAACCAACATGTCGTTTTCTTTTTCCAGGTGTATCAGGCATTTGTTGGTATTGACCACTTGCTTTAGTGAGATTTGTTTTTTAGATACTATTGTAAAGGGTGAATTTTCGTAGTACGCCGTATAAATCTTATACAATTCATCTAAAGGCAGTTTTGATGAAAGGCTAGAGCTGACAAAAATACCTCTGGTGAAATCGCCTCTCCATGGAACAAAGTTTACTTTGATTGTTTTATCGTGTTGAGTTTGTTTGAGTGACTGATGGATTTCAAGAAGGTGTTGGTGCTGCAGTGTTTTGTAGGCTTGAATATTATTTGCTCTCCAGCTAAAATGGCTGGTGGCAGATAAGGATTGTCCCGCTCCTGTAGAACCAGTTATGCCTGTAGTGTAAACCTCTTTCAATTCACCGATTGCCGCCAAAGGAAGGAGTCCCAATTGTATGGCTGTTGCAAAACAACCAGGATTGGCAATGTTGTTTGCCTGTTGTATGGCACCAAGGTTCATCTCTGGTAATCCATAGATGAAATTTCTTTCACCTTGTTTTGCATTTGCTGTCAATCTAAAATCATTGGCAAGGTCAATGATGCTAACACTGGAGGGCAGGTTGTTTTCTTCTAGAAATATTTTGGATTCACCATGACCTAAACAAAGAAACAGCACATCAACAGCTGTTTCAATTGTATCTGTGAAGCACAATTCGCTACTTCCTAACAAGTCTTGGTGCACGTCGTAAATTGGATTGCCCGCATTGCTTTTGCTGTGTACAAAGTGGATAGACACATGGGGGTGAAGAAGAAGCAACCGAATTAGTTCTCCACCAGTATATCCTGCTCCACCTAAAATACCAACCTTGATTTTTTGATGCATGGCAATTCGTTTATTTGTTATTGAGTTCGTTAACGGCATTCCATATGATGGTCTGGTTGCCAAAAATTTTACTGAATCCCCTTACATCGTCTCCTGTAAATCCGCTGTTCATTTCACCATACTTACCAAACTTGCTGTTCATTAAATCGAAATCCGATTCAATGCCTGTGATTTGGAATCGGTAAGGCATGAGCTGGACAAACACCTTTCCTGTCACATTTTCTTGTGTGCTCTGAAGAAAGTGTTCAATGTTGCGCATCACAGGATCTAGAATTTGTCCTTCATGCAACCAGTTTCCATAAAACTGCGATAAGGTGTCTTTCCATTGCAATTGCCACTTGGTGAGCACATGTTTTTCCAATGCATGGTGTGATTTTAGAATCACCATGGGCGCTGCAGCTTCAAATCCCACCCTGCCTTTGATGCCAATGATGGTATCGCCAACATGGATACCTCTACCAATGCCGTAAGCACCTGCAAGGGTTTGCAGGAATTGTATGGCGGTTGAAGGGTGATTAAAAATCTGATTATTAACCGTCTTTAATTCGCCTTTTTCAAAGCCCAATATTACTTCTTCAGTTTCATGCTTTGTAACTTGGGTAGGCCAAGCAGATTCAGGCAACATACCTTTGGATGAAAGCGTTTCTTTTCCACCAACGCTGGTGCCCCATAAACCTTTGTTGATGGAATACATGGCTTTTTCAAGGTTCATTTCAACGCCTTTGGACTGGAGATAGTCTATTTCCTGTTCTCTACTGAGTTGAAGGTCGCGTATGGGTGTGATGATTTCTACACCGGGTATCATGATATGAAAAATCATGTCGAACCTTACTTGGTCGTTCCCTGCTCCCGTGCTACCATGAGCAACTGCATCAGCTTCTAGTTTTTTTACATGCTCTGCGATGTGGATGGCCTGGCTTAAGCGTTCAGCGCTAACACTCAAAGGATAGGTATTGTTTTTCAATACATTTCCAAAAATCAAGTATTTAATGATGCTGTTGTAGTAGCTTTCTACGGCATGGACGGTAGTGTGGGATGCAACGCCCAATGCATGGGCATGCGCTTCAATTTTCTCTAACTCCTCTTCTGAGAAGCCGCCAGTATTTACAATGATGCTGTGCACCTCGAAGCCCTTGTCTTCAGAAAGGTGTTTAACGCAGAAGGTGGTATCTAATCCGCCACTGAATCCAAGTACAATTTTTCTAGACATTTTTCAAAAAGGGTTTAAGTAATTTCCATTGACGTATTCTGAAGAGTCTTTCTAATCCTTTTGCGTTTTCATCAAAGAATTGCTTGGTCTCTTCCGGTTCATAATGGTCTTTGGGATCGTAAAGCATGGCAGTGCACATGCAATTTTTTCTTTCCTTACTCATGAGAATATCGAAATTGACACAGCTTTTGCATCCCGACCAAAATGCTTCGTCTTGGGTGAGTTCTGAATAGGTTACAGGTTCATAACCCAATTCAGAATTGATTTTCATTACCGCAAGTCCAGTGGTTAAACCAAAAATTTTGGCCTCAGGATATTGGGTTTTACTCAGGTTAAAGATCTTGTGTTTGATCATTTTTGCTAGACCGCTTTTTCTAAATTCAGGTCTTACAATTAAGCCAGAGTTTGCTACATATTCACCATGACTCCAGGTTTCGATGTAACAAAATCCAGCCCAAGCGCCGTCCGTGGTGGTTGCAATCACGGCCTTGCCTTCGTTCATTTTGCTGTGAATGTAATCTGGACTCCTTTTGGCAATCCCTGTGCCACGGGCTTTGGCAGACTCTTCCATTTCGTTGCAAATTTCCTCTGCGTAAGAAAAGTCTTTTTGAGTGGCGATATAAATATTGAAAATTTGTTTTCTCTGGTCCATGCTTTTGGAAGTTGTAAAAATTAACGCATCGTATCATGAGTCCCTTATGGAACCATGATAACTAGGAGTACTAATTTGGTTGTTAATTATCTATCAACGTCGAACCAAGAACGGAATTGGTCGGCTTACAAAAACTGTCCTACAGGTAGAAACAGTAAAAACCCAACGCGTGGAAATGGCAGGCACCATTTCTGCTATTGATGAGGAGGTCAGGTTTTTTTTCATTTTTCTAAATAGTCTTCTTGTGAAGAATGATTGTGAGATGCAAATAAACAGTTTTTTATTGAAATTTCCCCTGAATTCAGGTTATCGTTGGATAATTTCAAATTTGCGGCACGCCTGAACTGGAGTGAATGGCGTTGCTGATTTCTTTAATCAATTGTGGGTCTTTTTCGAAAGCATTTCCTACTACAATTAAATCTGCCCCTGCTTTACAATTTCTATAGGCTTTTTCTGCGTCTCGGATACCCCCGCCAACGACCAGAGGAATGGAAGTTTGTGAGGAGACTGCTTGAATCATTTGTTCTGTAATTGGTGTTTTGGCGCCACTACCAGCATCCATATAGAGCAGTTTTAGTCCCAACATTTCACCTGCCATTGCAGTACAGACTGCAATTTCACTTTTATCTGCGGGAATGGGATTGGCATTGCTGATATAGGAGACCGTGGTTGGTGCACCGCCGTCAATAACCATATAGCCTGTAGAAATAACTTCTAATCCACTTTTTCTGACCAAAGGTGCGGAAATTACATGCTGACCAATCAACAGTTCTGGGTTTCTGCCTGAAATCAAGGAAAGATAAAGTAGCGCATCAGCATACGGGGTAACCTGAGAGGGGCTGCCTGGGAAAAGAACTACAGGGATATCACATTCTTTTTTGATGTGCTGAACCAGCTCTTCAAGATGATCGCTAACCACCAAGCTGCCTCCCACAAAGAGAAAGTCGACTTTGGATGAAATGCACAACCCAATTAGCTCATCGGCCTTGGCAAGATTGGTTTTGTCTGGGTCTACAAGCACTGCAAAAGACTTTTTGTGTTGTCTTTTCAGTTCAGTGATTTTATGGTATACTGCAGGGTGCATGTGTAGGTCAGTTCTTATGCAAATGTGCGAAAACTTTTCTATAAACGGAGGAATGTTGATACTTATGCAACATGATTTTGTGTATTGCTGCCATTTCTTGACCCAATCCACTGAAACCTATAAACCAATTCAAGATCAAACTCCTTGGAAATCCAATAACCAACACAACCAAACGTTCTGAATTGGTTGAATAATTTGTTGTTTTTATTTGGAGTGTTGATTGTATTTAAAAATAGTGCCCATCGGCTATGCCTTGTCTGCTGTGCATTTGCACTGAAATGAGCAGCAAGAAGAATCGATAAAAAAGAAACAGTTAACTATTTTTTAATGTATGGATATTCAACCAAGCGGAGATAGTGCATGCGGTGTTTTTCGTTCTGATATTCATCATCCACTTCACATTGTTGTTTCTGTATCTTTATAAATATTGATTTTATTCAATCTGACCAAAATATTTTTTACAAAAATGGTGCATAAAATAGCAAATCCACTGCTGTTGCGGATTACTGCGGTTATCAACAGGGTGTTGATATTTAGACACTTGAAATGGGTGAGAGGGTTGATATTTTCGTATTCTTTCTCGTAAAAAAAGCGACAACAATTTTAACACAAAATAACTGATAAGCATTATGTCCAGCGCCAAATCCAAAGCCACAAACAGCAACCCAGGACTCAAGTTCAAAAGGTATTTCACTTCAGACAACCAAGGGGTATACGATATGTTTGAATACGACTACCGCACGTCGGTTATCCGTAACCCAAGCGGAGAGGTTGTATTTGAAATGACCAATGTGGAGGTTCCAAAACAATGGAGCCAGATTGCTACGGATATCTTGGCACAAAAATACTTTAGAAAAGCGGGTGTACCACAAGCCGATGGCTCGTTGGGGAGGGAAACTTCTGCCAAGCAGGTGGCACACAGGATGGCCAATTGCTGGAGGGTATGGGGCGAGCGTTATGGCTATTTTGCAAGTTCAGAAGACGCACAGGTGTTTTATGAGGAGTTGGTATACAGCATCCTTAACCAGGCTTGTGTGCCTAACTCACCACAATGGTTCAATACGGGTTTGCATGAAAGTTATGGCATCAAGGGTAAGCCACAGGGGCACTATTATGTAGATCAAAATGATGGACAACTAAAAAAATCCACTTCGGCTTATGAGCGCCCTCAACCCCACGCTTGTTTTATTTTGAGTGTGGATGATGATTTGGTGAATGAAGGTGGTATCATGGATCTTTGGGTACGTGAAGCAAGAATTTTTAAATACGGGTCTGGTGTTGGCACCAATTTCTCTAATCTGCGTGGTGAAGGTGAAAAATTAAGTGGTGGCGGAACTTCATCAGGTTTGATGAGTTTCCTTAAAATAGGCGACAGAGCTGCTGGTGCTATTAAAAGTGGCGGCACAACCCGTCGCGCTGCCAAAATGGTATGTTTGGATCTAGATCATCCAGAAATTGAGCAGTTTATTGATTGGAAAGTGGAAGAAGAAAAGAAGGTGGGGGCGTTAATTGCAGCAGGTTATGCCAGTGATTATGAAGGAGAGGCTTACAAAACAGTAAGTGGTCAGAATTCAAACAACTCTGTAAGAATACCGAATTCCTTCTTTGAAAAATTGGCAAAGGGAGAAGATTGGGAACTAACAGGACGTATGGATGGCCGTGTAATGAAGAAGATTTCTTCAAAAGCATTGTGGGATAAGATTGCTTATGCAGCTTGGCGTTGTGCAGATCCAGGAACACAATACGATACCACCATCAATGAGTGGCATACTTGTCCGGAAGGTGGCCCTATCAGGGCGTCTAACCCTTGTAGCGAGTACATGTTCCTAGACAATACCGCATGTAACCTTGCTTCTGCCAACCTTAGGAAATTCTTCAACGAAAGCGACAATTCTTTCGATGTAAAAGGTTTTGAATATACCGTTAGGTTATGGACTACCGTATTGGAAGTGTCTGTATTGATGGCACAATTCCCAAGTAAGGAAGTAGCTCAGTTGAGCTACGACTACCGCACGCTTGGTTTGGGTTATGCAAACTTGGGTAGCATGTTGATGGTGAGTGGTATTCCCTATGATAGTGATGAAGCAAGAGGGATAGCAGGAGCAATCTCAGCAATTATGACGGGAATTTCTTACAAGACTTCTGCAGAAATTGCAAAGATTCATGGTCCTTTTCCTCGCTACAAAGAAAATAGCGCCCATATGTTAAAGGTGATGAGAAATCACCGTGCTGCTGCTTATGATGCAGAACAAGCCTATGAAGGACTAAGTATCAAACCTCAGGGCATCAAGGCAAAGGATTGTCCAGATTACCTATTGAATGCAGCTTGTAAGGCATGGGACGATGCAGTTGCTTATGGTGAAAAATACGGATACCGCAACGCGCAAACCACGGTTATTGCACCAACTGGAACCATTGGATTGGTGATGGACTGTGATACAACAGGTGTTGAACCTGATTTCGCATTGGTGAAGTTTAAGAAACTATCTGGTGGTGGTTATTTCAAAATCATCAACCAATCTGTTCCCCAAGCATTGGCAAACCTTAAATACACTGCAGCTGAACAAGATGCGGTTATTAAATATGCAGTGGGTGCGGCAAGTTTTGCTGGTGCTCCATTCATCAACCACCAAACTTTAAGCGAGAAAGGATTTATAGCTGAAGAAATTAAAAAGTTAGATGATGCAGTTGTTTCTGCATTTGAAGTTGGATTTGTTTTCAACGTGTATGCACTAGGTGAGGAATGCTTACAGCGTTTGGGCTTCAAACCTGAGCAATATTTCAATTTTGATTGGAACATGCTGCATGCACTTGGTTTCAAGAATTCGGAAATAGAGGCTGCTAATGATTTTGTGTGTGGAACCATGACTATCGAAGGAGCACCTCATCTTAAAGAAGAACACTATCCTGTGTTTGACTGTGCCAACAAATGTGGTAAAAAAGGTGAGCGTTATATCCATGCACACGGGCATATCCGCATGATGGGTGCTGCACAGCCTTTCATCAGTGGTGCAATCTCCAAAACCATCAACCTTCCAAACGAAGCCAACATCGACGAAATTGCAGATTGCTACCAACTCAGTTGGGAACTCGGTCTTAAAGCTTGTGCACTTTACAGAGATGGATCAAAACTCAGTCAGCCGCTCAGCAACAAGAGTGAGACAAAAGCAGATGAGGAAGAAGCAACAGCGTCTACGGATAGTCAGTTTATCGACATCGGCAAACTCACTGTGGATGAGCTTTTGAATGAAGTCCAAAAAAGAATGCAGGCTTCCCCAGACACAAAACTCAAACGTCAGCTTTCAAGAATAGTAGAACGCAAATCACTGCCTTCAAAGCGCAGAGGGTTCACACAAAAAGCGAAAATTAACGGTCAGGCAATTTTCCTTCGTACTGGAGAATATGATGACCAAACCTTGGGTGAAATCTTCATTGATCTTGCCAAAGAAGGATCTACATTGCGCAGCTTGATGAACTGTTTTGCAATTTCTGTTTCAGTTGGACTTCAATACGGTGTTCCATTGGAAGAGTTTGTAGAGAAGTTTGTGTTCACCAAGTTTGAACCAGCAGGAATGGTAGACCATCCAAATATCAAGTCTACTACCTCAATAATAGATTTTATATTCCGCTGTTTGGCTTATGAGTACCTCGACAGAACAGATTTGGTACATGTGCTTGATAGACCAGAAGTAATGAACACGGGAAAAGACGATTGGGATGAAACGCCTGAAAAACCTGAACTATCTGATGTGAGGGTACTGGCATCGAACAACGTTCCTGCTCCAGCTCCAAAAACACAAAAAACTCCTGTTGCTGCAAAAACAGAAAACAGCACCCAAGAGTTTATGAAGAGCATGCAAAGTGATGCGCCTGCTTGTAATACCTGTGGTCATATTACTGTGAGAAGTGGCACTTGTTACAAATGCTTGAACTGTGGAAATAGTATGGGTTGCAGCTAAAAATACATCATTGAGAATAGAAATTAGTTACACAAAAGGAAAGGTACTGCAGGCTCTGCGGTACCATTTCATTTCTAGGACAGAGATCAAGGTGATGATGATCTTGGTGAATGTTTTTGCTTTATTGGCAGCCGGACTGTATGCCTTCAAACTTATTTCCCCTCTGCCTTTTTTGATGAGCTCCGTACTTTGGATTTCTATGATGGTCGCATTCTGGATTTGGCTACCGCTATTGATATACAGCAAGAGCAGAACCTTTAAAGACCAGTTTGTGGTGTTGCTGGAAGAGAATCATCTCTTTATTGAAACCGAAAATGGGAAAAAGAGTTTCGCCTGGAGAGAGTTTCATGCCTATTTTGAAACACCCGGTTTTTTTCATTTGTACTTCGACAGTAAAACTTTCTTTTTAATACCCAAGGATGCATTTTACGAACAAGATTCGTTGGACAAGGCAAGGTCCTTGTTTAGGAACAATATTGGGAAATCTAAATAATGTTCTTCTGCATATAAAAATGGGGAAGTGTAACCTCAATAAATTCGTTGCCTGAAATTTCATATCCTAACTTTTCATAAAATCCAGCTGCGGTTTTGCGGGCATTCATTACTATTTTCTTGAAGCCTGCATCTCTTGCAACATGCTCTGCGTAACTCAACATTGCAGCACCTATGCCTGTTTTTTGTTTTTTGTGATGCACTGCCATCTGGCGCAACTTACAGGTATCTGCTGAAGTTTTGGTCAGAATGCAACAAGCCATCAAATCTTCATCATCAAAGGCGCCGATGAGGATGTCGTTTTTTTCGGGTGCTAAGTCCGCTTGGGTGAATGTAAGTCCAAGTGGTTTTCTCAATACCTCCAATCTCAGATCGACCATCTTTTGGTATTCTTTGGAGCCGTAATCAATGATGGATATTGCCATAATACAATTTAAATCAAATCATCAATGTATTTCTCCCGCATTATTTTTTTTTCTTTAAAACCTGCGAATTCGATTTTTTTTTAGCACCCAGTTTCTTACTTACTGAAATTCAATTAGTTGTAAAGAAGGGGGGTTTAAAAATAATTCTATAAAATGAGATAGATAACTTGTTTTTATCTCAAATAGTTTAATTTTGCCGCTACAAACCAAAAATTAAAATCATGTCAGACATTGCAACAAGAGTAAAGAAAATTATTGTTGACAAACTTGGTGTTGATGAGAATGAGGTAACCACAGAAGCCTCTTTTACCAACGATCTTGGCGCCGATTCACTAGACACAGTTGAGCTGATCATGGAATTCGAAAAAGAGTTCAATATTTCTATCCCAGATGAGCAAGCTGAAACCATCACTACTGTAGGTCAGGCCATCACTTATCTTGAGGAACACGCAAAGTAATTTGGGTCACCCCAATTCTTACATCTACTTATGGAATTAAAAAGAGTAGTCGTCACTGGAATAGGTGCCCTCACGCCCATTGGCAATACTTATGAAGAGTATTGGAATGGACTATTGAATGGTGTCTCTGGTGCAGACAATATCACACTTTTTAATGCTTCTAAATTCAAAACACAGTTTGCCTGTGAAGTGAAAGGGTTTGATCCTGTAGCTTATTTGGATAGAAAAGAGGCAAGAAAAGTGGATCGATTTACTCAACTCGCTATTGTCTCTAGTGACGAAGCCATTCGTCATGCTGGTATCAGCAAAGAGACTGTTGATCCAGACAGGACAGGCGTAATTTTTTCCAGCGGTATCGGAGGCTTATTGACTTTCCAAGAGGAAGTAATGGCTTATGCCAAAGGAGATGGCACCCCTCGTTTCAATCCTTTTTTTATTCCAAAAATGATTCTTGATATTGCAGCTGGACATATCTCTATGCGGCATGGATTCAGGGGTCCTAATTTTGCTGTAGTTAGCGCCTGCGCATCTTCTACCCACGCTATCATTGAAGCCTTTCATTACATCAAGCTTGGAAAAGCGGATGTGATGGTTGCCGGTGGAAGTGAAGCTGTTGTTTGTGATTCAGGTGTAGCCGGTTTCAATGCCATGAAAGCGTTGAGCGAACGCAACGATGATCCAAAAACAGCCTCGAGGCCTTTCGATAAGGAGCGTGATGGTTTCGTTATGGGAGAAGGAAGCGGAACCTTGATACTGGAGGAGCTGGAGCATGCCAAAAGAAGAGGAGCAACCATCTATGCTGAAATTGCCGGTTGTGGCGCAACTGCCGATGCCTACCATATTACTGCGCCACATCCTGAGGGCTTGGGCGCTTTAAATGTAATGAAGGCATCTTTACTTGAAGCAGAAATGCAACCTTCAGATATTGATTACATTAATGTTCATGGTACTTCAACACCACTTGGTGATATTGCTGAAACTAAGGCCATTCTGGGTGTCTTCGGCGAACATGCTTACAACCTCAATATCAGCTCAACCAAATCTATGACTGGCCACTTGTTGGGTGCTGCTGGCGTAATTGAGGCCATTGCCTGTGTGTCTGCTGTGATGCACGACATCGTTCCTCCCACCATCAATCATTTTGTAGATGATGAGGAGTTAGATTCAAAACTGGATTTTACTTTTTGGAAACCGAAAAAACGTATAGTAAGGGCAGCCCTTAGCAACACATTCGGATTTGGTGGTCATAATGCATCTCTCATTGTAAAGAAGTATCTTTAATGTAGGCGCATTTTGTGTTGGCGTGTCTTGCACAAAACAAATACCTATTGACTTCATTCCGTGTTTTACCGCTTTATATATTTATTTAGCAACAGCAAGAAAAAAGTTTTTCTCAAACAGCTTTGCAATGTACTTGGTTTCGTTCCTGGTACCACCAGCCTGTATATTGCAGCATTATCACATCGTTCTATCAAGGAAAGGGCTACCGACAACAATGAGCGCTTGGAGTACTTGGGGGATGCCATCCTGGGTGGTATTATAGCTGATCATCTTTTCATGAAATATCCTTACAAAGGAGAGGGCTTTCTAACAGAGATGAGAAGCAAGATGGTAAATCGACAAATATTAAATGATATTGCGTTGAAAATGGGGTTGAAAAAAATCACCTCATTTAATAAAAATGACAATTCTTTAAGGTCAAGTCAAATTTTTGGAAATGCCTTGGAAGCCCTGGTGGGTGCTGTTTATATAGACAAGGGTTATGAAAAAACAAAACAGTGGGTATTGAAAAAAATAATTCTCCCACATTTGTTTTTAGAAGACCTTGAAAACCTAGAAATCAATCAAAAAAATAAACTCTTCAGTTGGGCCAATCGTTCTGGAAAACTGCTGGAGTTTGAGACACTGGAAGAAAAAATGGAAAATGGCAGGAGGCTATTTACCGTTGGTGCTGTTGTTGATGGTGATGTTATAGCCGAAGGTAAAGCGTTTAATAAAAAAGATGCGGGACAAATTGCCGCTCAGCAAGCAGTTGAAAAGCTTAATCTCTTGTAGTTAAATCAAAGAAACATCTTGGCAAAGTTCAATTAATACACCGTTGGTGGTCTTGGGGTGTAAAAAACAGATCAGTTTATTGTCGGCACCCCTTTTAGGTTCTTCATTGATAAATTCAAATCCAGCCGCTTTCAATCTCAGTATTTCTTTTTGAATATCGTCGACTGCAAATGCAATATGGTGCATCCCTTCCCCTTTTTTTTCAATGAAGCGGTTTATTACACCATCTTTAGATCTGCTTTCCAATAACTCTATTTTGCTCTCTCCTGTCTTAAAAAAAGCAGTATTTACCTGCTCGGATTCTACCTCTTCCTTTTTGTAGCAAGGGGTACCCAATAGTTTTTCATAGAGCGGGATGGATTCATCTAGCGACTTTACAGCAATTGCAATATGTTCAATCTTATTCATTCGTTTTCTGCTTACCTAAATGTACAATGGAAATGCGGAAACTTCATTTTTGGGACTAAAATGGAACAATTTCGAGGAATGCGTAACTTTGTAGCTGAAAACAGAGAAGCATGGAAACGGTAACAATGATGACAGGTATCTATATTAGCGAGAAAGCAAAATCGCGCGTTGGGCAATTGCTCCAAGAAGAGGGCAGGGGAGATGATTATTTTGTACGTGTGAGTGTGGTGAGCGGAGGATGTTCGGGACTTACCTATAAAATGGATTTCGATAATGAAACCAAACAAGGCGATCAAGTATTTGAAGACAAGGGCATCAAGTTAGTGACAGATAGAAAAAGTATTCTTTATCTATTCAGTACCACTCTGGACTATACCGATGGATTGGATGGAAAAGGATTTCATTTCATGAATCCCAATGCGAGTAGAACTTGTGCTTGCGGCGAAAGTTTCTCCGTATAATTACAATTTGATAAAAGGAAGTCGTACTGTTGAATCTAGAAGCTGAATCACCAGTAGGTGCTTACCACTTGCTAGTGCAGCAATTGAAATTCTAGAGACATTCCCTCTTTTTTCAATGGAGGGTTTAATTATTCTACCACTTGTTTCTACGATGTTAATTTCAACAGGAGTAGATATCAATTCCAAATAGAGATAATCTTTGCTTGGGTTGGGATAAATTTTTATTACAGTGGATGTTCTTTTGTGGTAAATGATATTGGATAAATGGTTGTTCCCATTTTTATCCATTCCCCTAATTCTTAGGTAACTGCTTCCCCAAAAATGGGTTGGTAAATTTCTTTTGTAGGTTGTTTTACCATGTAATTTCTTTGACAAAACAACAGCTACTGTATTGAATACAATACCCTCTTTGCTGGTTTCAATAAAATACTGTTCTGCGTTTGAATCATCATTTACTATCCATCGAAGCTCTTTGTTATTTTTAGTGTCCTTCTGGGTTAAATGTATTTTTTCTAAGGGAAGTACCACTGGTAAAGCGCCTCCAATTGCATATTTACCAGAAGTTAAATCAGCAAGATTGGTGGTTATTTTTTGCTGTGAAGTATCAAATGGAATAGAAGATGCAATTCTCCAATTATTTGATGTTGTTTGTTTGTGTGCAATGCAGCTGAATGCATTTGTTGAAGTCAGTAAATTATTTGTTCGAAAAAAGGTCAATTCTTCATCGGTGTTGAGTAGCTCGTCACCCCCGGTTCTTGTGAATTGCCAATATCGATTTTCATTTACTTGCGCTAATGGGTATGCTATTGAGTTTGTGGTATCATAGGTGTTGCGATCAACAAACTCCATTTTGTAAGTTATACGCACGTTGTCTGTCCTGGTAATTTGGACAGGAGCAAAGGCATTGCCACTGCCTGTTGGAAAGTAGATTTCTTTTGAATTTGTTGACCGTATAATTGCGCCATCCACAAAACTTGTTTCATTGCCTATTGTGCTGTATCCTTCTAAGCGAAATTGAGTAGAATCTGGGACTGTTATTTTTCCATTGATTAAGTGTAGGCTATCCAAAATAGTTAAGTGATTGTTTATGTTGAGCATTCCAGACGGCTTATCGATTGTAAGTGATCCGATGGTAGTTGGAAACATATTTCCTGTAGCTTGTTCATTTGTTCCATAAAAAACAAAATGATTATTTGGGAGAAATTGAGACGAAGCGGTGTTGATGCTACCTGGTGTTGAATCTGCTGATACGGCAATAACGCCCGCCAGTTTTAAATTTGCTCCGCTGTCTGCAAAGAATTTACCGCGACCGCTTATGCTATAGGTGCTAAAATCCAAGCTGGAAGTTGGCGAAACATAGAAAACACTTTCCGTTTGTTCCATGTTTACATTAGAATTTAGTTGGGTCTTTTTGTTGTTGATGATCCAACTTCTAAAATGAATTCCTTGGTTAAATTGTCCAGCTACATCGATCGATTGCTCATCCCCCTCCATTAAGAGGCACCTGCCTGAAGTATCAGCAGAAACAGGATTAATGTACAATCG
>JBFYPP010000016.1:0-18709 GCA_041303255.1 Chitinophagia bacterium
ATGCTACCTGGTGTTGAATCTGCTGATACGGCAATAACGCCAGCCAATTTTAAATTTGCTCCGCTGTCTGCAAAGAATTTACCGCGACCGCTGATGCTATAGGTGCTAAAATCCAAGCTGGAAGTTGGCGAAACATAGAAAACACTTTCCGTTTGTTCCATGTTTACATTAGAATTTAGTTGGGTCTTTTTGTTGTTGATGATCCAACTTCTAAAATGAATTCCTTGGTTAAATTGTCCAGCTACATCAATTGATTGCTCATCCCCCTCCATTAAGAGGCACCTGCCTGAAGTATCAGCAGAAACTGGGTTAATGTACAGTCGCCCTTTTACCCAGAGGTTTCTGTTTATAACAATATTGTTTGTAAGGCTTGAGCTTAATCCTGCTGTCTCATTGATGGTGAGGTCTCCATGTATGATCATTTTTCCGCTGCCACTGCAGCTGTAGGTTTTTCTATTCGTTCCACGGCCATTAAAAACAAGCGAACCAAACTGCCTTCCTGAACCGGATATGGTATAGGCATTGTTTCCGGGCACATCAAATTCAAAAATACCATAATGGCTGCTTGTTGATAGAACAAGCTTTGATATTAATAAAGCATTTCCCCTGGCTGTTTGATGAATGTACTTCCCTCCGTTTTCAATTATGAATAGACCAGCCAAATCGATTGAATTACCAGCTGCTGCTCCAGAGGCATTGGTTAGTGTTGCCCCTGCACCAATGGTGAGTGCCGTATCCGTTGAATTAAGTGTAATTGCTGGGGATGCGGTATTGGTTGATGGAATCACCACCCTAATTTCTTGGTTAGGAGTTGCAACAATTTTGATTGAGCGAATTGGTGTAGAATTTGTGCCATTGGGTAAAAGGACTGTATAAGGCATCAAAACCATGTCGTTGTTGATCAGCACATCATCATTGGCACTGGGGATACCATCAGGAAACCAATTGATGGGGTTACTCCAAAGGCTATCCCCGCCCCCACCATCCCATTTCTTTTGGGCCATTGTTTTTGTATTAGATAAAAACAAAAGGAGCAGAATTAAAACTACCATTTGCCTCAACATATTCACTTGCTTCGCCATGATGCAACTTATTAACACTGCTTTTGCTTGAAAAGGTTTTTCCATCATGATTTTTGAGTTATTTTCACAACTTCTAGTAACCTTTTATTGTACATGGTAGCAGTTATAAAAAAAGAATTGAGGCAGTATTTCAGTGGTCTTCTTGGATACATGACCATTGGTGTATTTTTATTGATAACTGCGCTTGTATTATTTGTATTGCCTGAGTCGGGCATCTTAGATTCAGGATATGCAAGTATGGATCCATTTTTCTCATCTGCTCCATATCTATTGCTGATCTTGATACCTGGCATTACCATGAAAAGTTTCAGTGATGAATACAGGACAGGAACCTTTGAAGTGCTAAGAACATCACCTTTGCGTGTTCAAGCGTTAATCTTGGGTAAATTCTTGGCCAGTCTGTTGGTGGTACTGCTCGCGCTGGTACTCACTTTTATCTATGTTTTTTCTTTGAGCAGGTTATCCAGTGATGGAATAGATATTGGAGGAATAGCAGGTTCTTATTTGGGACTGTTCTTTCTGTGTGCGGTGTATGCAGCGATTGGCATGTACACCAGCAGTTTACAGAAAAACGCCATCACCGCTTTCATGTCTAGTGCATTGATTTGTTATCTGGTATTTAGTGTTTTCTCTTCTTTAGCTGGACTTGAATTGTTTTCTAACGGAGTTGGTTATTATGTTTCACTTCTGGGAATTGAGTCGCATTACCAAAACATAAGCAAAGGCTACGTAGATACAAGGGATGTAGTTTATTTCCTGACTGTAATTGCTTTATTTTTAAAACTCACTTCTTCAAGCGTTAAAAATCGAAAACCATGATGAAGCCGGGTTCCACAATAAAACTTCTGCTCTGGCTATTCGGGCTGCTGTTGCTGAATATTGTTTCCGATAGTTTCCATACGGGGATCGACCTTACAACGGAAAAGAGATTTACACTATCTGAATCTACAGAACAACTGGTTTCGTCAATTGATAAACCCATGAAGCTTACGGTTTATCTAGATGGCAACCTTCCAACAGGGTTTAAGAAATTGGCAGGAAGGGCAGAAGACATTGCCCATGCATTTCGGTCATTTAGCAAAGGAAAATTTTTGGTTGAATTTGAAAGACCCGGACTTGGATTGAATGATACTACCAAAGCAATACTGTATGATTCTTTACAGTCGATGGGTATCCATCCAACCAATGTAAAAGCACAGCAGAAGGATGGTGAGCAAACGGAAGAAACTTTGGTGTTTCCAGGTGCAATACTTAGTAATGGAGCTACACAAATAGGTATTGATTTTTTAGAGGGACAAAGTAACTTAAATGGAATGGAGTCGCTCAACAATGCAGAAGCATTGATGGAGTTTAAAATAGCAAAAGCCATTATGCTTTTGGAGAGAGATGAGGTGCCTATGGTGGGCTACTTAACGGGTAATGGGGAACCGCTAGACTACGGAGTCTATGATTTGGTTGAGAATGTATTGAGGAAAGATTATTATTTCAAGATTTTGCCAATTGACTCTGTTGTGGTCATTCCAAGTGATTTCAAGGCAATAGTAATTGCAAAGCCATCCATTCCTTTTTCAAGAGCACAGCGACTAAAAATTGATCAATATGTAATGCAGGGCGGTAAAGTAATTTGGGCAATTGATCAACTTTATGCCAGTATGGATAGCCTACAGAGAAGCAGTGGTTCATTTGTGGCCTATGATCAGGCGCTGGAACTGGATGATCAGTTGTTTAAATATGGGGTAAGGATCAACCGAGATTTGGTTCAAGATTTGGAAAGTGATAAAGTGCCTTCGGTGGTGGGAAGTGTAGGCGGGCAACCACAAATTGAGTTGTTGCCTTGGCCGTATTCTCCGTTGTTGAGGAATAGCTCCGGTCATCCAATAGCCAAGAATTTGGATTTTGTAGCGTCGTCTTTTCCCCAGTCGATTGACACCATTGCAACACCCGGGATACGCAAGGAGGTGTTGTTGTCAAGTTCAGCTTATTCAAGAACCTTGCAAACACCTGCTTTGGTAGAATGGAGAAGTATCCGGACTGAACAAGACCTTCAATTGTTTACTAAGCAAAATATACCTGTCGCGGTTTTGTTAGAAGGTAATTTTACCTCCGCATTCAGTAACCGGGTTTCTCTTGATGAAATAAATCAATTGTCGGCAGCAGGAATGCCATTTTTAAACGAGACCAAATCAGTCAATAGCATGGTTGTTTTGTCTGATGGAGATGTATTACTCAATCCTATACATGCACAAGAAGGTCCGCTTTCGATGGGAATGAACAGTTACACCAGACAACCATTTGCCAACAAAGATTTTATTGCCAATTGTTTGTTTTATTTAACTGGGGGTAAGGAGGTAATTGAATCAAGATCTAAAATCTTTCGTTTGAGATTGATTGATAAAGATAAACTGGAAAACGAAAAGTTCTTTTGGCAGGCGCTCAACCTTGGGTTACCGCTACTTTTATTGGGACTATTCTACTTTTTAAATACTTTGATTAGGAAAAAGAAATATGCCCGGTTCTTCTAGTTCTAACCGGTCAACTTATGATTATCTTTGTCCGAATAAATAGTGGTTCGGAATGACAGTTGATCAAGTTACATACCTCACTTTCGGTTTAGTTCTTGTTGTTGCATTGGTTTTGGATTTGGGCTTGATGAGCAAGAAAAATACGGCTGTCAGCATGAAAAAAGCTTTGTATCAAACGCTTTTTTGGGTCAGCTTATCAATGGCTTTCTGTCTTTTTCTTTGGTTTGAAAAGACACCAATTGTAGCTACCAAATATTTTACAGCCTATCTCATGGAATGGTCGCTTAGCATCGACAATATTTTCGTATTTATTTTAATCTTTGGGTTTTTCAAGGTGAATGAAAATGATGCAGGAAGGGCCTTGTTGATTGGTATTCTTTTGGCTATTGTGTTTAGAATCATCTTCATTGCTTTGGGTATTGAACTCATTAATAGGTTTCATTGGATACTGTATGTGTTTGGTTTCTTTTTGCTGTATACGGGATATCAGCTTTTTTTCAAAAAAGACGAAGCTGAGTTTGACCCTGGGGAAACAAAAATATTTAAGGTGATCAATAAATTATTTAGGGTAACCTTGGTAGAGCCTAAAGGCAGGTATTTCCTCAACCTGCATGGGAAAGTTTATTTTACTACGCTCTCTGTTGTGGTACTGATGTTGGCTGCAGTAGACATTGCTTTTGCATTGGATTCTATTCCTACTGTTGTTTCCTTGGTGAGAGAAAAGGCCAATGCCTCATTTACTGCGGATGATATTTTGATTATTTATTCTTCAAATATTTTTGCGGTACTTGGATTACGTTCTCTTTTCTTTTTATTAAAAGGCGCCGTAGATAAATTTGATTATCTCCAGCAAGGCATTGCTATAGTGCTTGTGTTTATTGGGATTAAGATGCTTGTAGAATATTTTGATATCCACATCAATATTTTTATTTCTTTGGGTGTGATTGTGGCATGTTTGGTTGGATCTGTATTTTATTCAATAAAGTATCCAAGGCCTAAGCCCCATCAGCTTGAAAAGTAACATGGAGCACTACACTTCGGAACATATCGTTAAACTCACAGGAGCAAAGCTTCATGGTTGTGGAACAACTGCCCCTATTTCTTATTTACTAATTGACAGTAGAAAATTGGTTTTCCCTTCTACTACCCTTTTTTTTGCAATAGTAACCTCAACGGGCAATGGCCATTTCTATGTAGAGGATCTATATAAAAGAGGAGTACGGTCCTTTGTGGTTTCAGAAGTTCCTGTTCTTGACTCCTATCCAGATGCTTGTTTCTATAAAGTGGAAAATGTAGTGCATGCCATGCATCTGCTGGCGATGAGCCACCGATTGAAATTTCATTTTCCTGTAATAGGCATCACTGGTAGCAATGGAAAAACCATTGTAAAAGAGTGGCTAAATCACTTGCTACACAAGCAATTTCAAATTATAAGAAGTCCAAGAAGTTACAACTCACAGCTTGGCGTTCCCTTAAGCGTTTGGGGGATGAGTCCAGAATATGAGCTCGGTATTTTTGAAGCAGGGGTGTCTACTATAGGAGAAATGGATGCGTTGGAAAAAATTATTCAGCCTACAGTGGGCATAATCACAAATATTGGGGAGGCACACAGCGATGGGTTCAATTCTATCAGAGAAAAACTTCAGCAAAAATTACAGTTATTTAAACGCGCTTCTGTTTTGATTTATTGCAAAGATCATTTGTTGATTGAGGAAAAAATAAGTGAAATGATTAAATCGGGTAGCGGAATGACCTGCTTTACCTGGTCTAGGGAAAATAAAAAAGCTGATATTTTTATTAATCAGCTACAGCAAAAGAATAAACACACCATCATTGATGTACAGTACAAAGGGCAAGAGCTTCAGTTTGCCATTCCTTTTATTGATGAAGCAGCCATAGAGAATGCAATGCATTGTTTTGCTGTTGCAGCCTATATGGGCGTGGAGATAGAAGTTATCAATCAGATGCAAAGTCTGCCCCCACTTTCGATGCGTTTAGAAATGGTGGATGGTCAGTTGGGATCAAGAATTATAAATGACAGCTATAATGCTGATTTAAGTGGACTGTTAAGTGCCTTGGATTTTATGGGTTTGCAAAATCCTGCATCACCGAGAACAGTTATTTTATCTGATGTTTCTGGAATTAGAAATGATGAAGCCAAGGCCTATGCACATATTGCTTCTTATTTACAATCCAAGCAAATTAAAAAACTTTATGGTGTTGGTGAACACATAACCCAATATGGCTATCTTTTTTTAGCAGAGGGTATTGATGTTTATTTTTTCAGAGATACAGAAGAGTTAATTAGAAATCTTCAGGTCTCCATGTTTAAGGATCAATTGATTTTGATTAAGGGTATACGGGATTATCAATTTGAGCGGGTAGGGGCCTTATTGGAAAATAAAAAACACAGAACCCGTTTGGAGGTAGATTTGACCGCTATTGCGCATAACCTCAACCTGTATAAAAAATCGCTTAAACCCACCACCAAGATGATGGTGATGGTAAAAGCCTTTTCCTATGGCGCGGGTAGTTTTGAAATTGCAAATCTGCTTCAATACAGCCATGTAGATTATATAGCTGTTGCTTACACAGACGAAGGAGTTGAATTGAGAAGAGCTGGTATTCGTATGCCTATCATGATTATGAATACGGAGGAAGAATCTTTTTCTTCACTCGTTGCCTATAGTTTAGAGCCAGAACTCTACTCCATTGAAATTGCAACCTCCTTTGCTCATTTTCTTTCAATGGAAGGAGTTAGTCATTATCCTGTGCACATTAAGTTGGATACGGGTATGCATAGATTGGGTTTTGAGGAAGAAAGCTTGTCGGGCTTTTTAAACATACAAAACGCCCCAACCCTATTTCATATAAAAACTGTATTTACCCATTTGGTTGCCTCTGAAGATCCTGGTCAAGATTTCTTCACAAAAAAACAATTGTCCCTTTTTGATGCAATGTGCAAAAAACTAGAACAAGACCTGGGTTATCCCTTCCTGAAACATGCGGCAAATACATCTGCTATTCTCCGCCATTCAGGGGCAGAACTGGATATGGTAAGGTTGGGCATCGGTCTATATGGGGTTGATCCGGGTAAAACTACATCAGCATTGATTGAAGCGGTGGCTTTAAAGACCACCATTGCTCAGATAAGAAAAGTGGGAAAAGGAGAAAGTGTAGGTTATGGTGGCAAGGCAATTGTGGGCAGAGATTCAATTATTGCAACCATCCGTATAGGTTATGCAGATGGATTTCCAAGGGCCCTGGGCAACGGAAAAGGAAGTGTGCGCATCAAAGGGGTACTGGTACCTACAGTAGGGTCTGTTTGTATGGATATGACCATGATAGACATCACTGATCACTCAGAAATTGGCTTACAAGACGAGGTATTGGTATTTGGACAAGAAAGGCCATTGATTGAAATAGCCAGGGAGGCGGATACGATTCCCTATGTGGTTATGACAGGAGTAACACAGCGTGTACCGCGTGTATATTTAGGGTAGTGGTTCTGGCGCTTATCTACTGCGCTTATCATTATATTTGCAAAAATCATGAATGTGAAGAAGACTCAGGTTTTTTTACTTGCCTTTTTAATTTTGCTTGTAGACCAGGTGTTCAAGATTTACATCAAGACCAATTACTACATGGGTCAAGAAACCGTACTTTTTGAGTCGCTACCTTGGTTTAGACTCCACTTTGTGGAGAACGAAGGGATGGCGTATGGTTGGAAATTTGGAGGATCTTGGGGTAAGATTGCGCTAACTACATTTAGGCTCGTTGCGGTTGCTATTGGAACATTCTACCTTTTATCGATCATCAAGAAGAAGTTTCATACCGGGTATATCGTATGTGTAACCTTTATCTATGCAGGTGCCATAGGTAATTTAGTAGACAGTCTTTTTTATGGAATGGTTTTTGAATTAAGTGATGTGTACCAACAGAACTTAGCAAAAGGATTTTGGAGGGAAGGCTTCACTGTTGGTTATGAAAGTTTTTTACATGGTAGGGTTGTTGATATGCTCTATTTCCCCATTATTGAAAATGGCAGGTTTCCAGACTGGTTTCCTGTTTGGGGCGGGGAGAGCTTTGAGTTTTTCAGGCCTGTTTTTAACATTGCAGATACTGCAATTTCCGGAGGTGTTTTTGCATTGATTCTGTTTCAAAATCGTTTCTTTCCGGAAGTAAAAGAAAATAAAGAGGAAACCCCGACAGTCCAAGACACACTATCTTAACCGCCCCAACCTTCTCTGTCGAGGTTCCTATATTGAATGGCCTCTGCGATATGTTCTGTTTTAATAGATTCACTTTCATCTAGATCGGCAATTGTTCTGGAAACCTTGATGATTCTGTCGTAAGCCCTTGCAGAAAGATTGAGTTTTTCCATGGCTTGTTTTAAGAGATGCTGACTTGTTTCGTTAAGCTGACAAATTTTCTTTAGATCTGCTGCACCCATTTGTGCGTTTGCATACAAGCCTACCTTATTTTTAAACCTTTCAGTTTGAACCGCTCTTGCTTTAATTACCCTATTTCTTATGGATTCAGATGGTTCTGTTGATTGTTGTGATGATAATTCTTGAAAAGCGACAGGCGTTACTTCCACGTGTAAATCAATTCTATCTAGTAAGGGTCCGGATATTCTATTCAAGTATTTTGACACAACACCAGGGGGACAACTGCATTTTTTATCAGGGTGGTTATAAAAGCCACAGGGACAAGGATTCATTGATGCCACAAGCATAAAGGATGCGGGAAAGTCAATGGCCATCTTGGCTCTTGATATGGTTACTTTTCTTTCCTCCATGGGTTGACGCATTACTTCAAGAACAGTGCGTTTAAATTCTGGTAATTCATCTAAGAACAATACACCGTTATGAGACAATGAAATTTCACCAGGTTGTGGTGTTGTCCCACCGCCTACGAGTGCAACATCGCTGATGGTATGGTGTGGGTTTCGGAAAGGCCTTTTTGTAATTAGCGTAGTGTGTTCAGGAAGTTTTCCTGCAACACTGTGGATCTTGGTGCTTTCGAGTGCTTCTTCTAATGAGAGCGGTGGAAGTATTGATGGTAAACGTTTTGCGAGCATGGTTTTCCCGGCACCGGGCGGACCAATGAGAATTACATTATGTCCGCCCGATGCCGCGATTTCCAATGCGCGTTTAATATTTTCTTGTCCCTTTACGTCTGAAAAATCATTTTCAAAGTTCACTTGTGCTTCATGAAATTCTTTTTGGATATCAATTTTTACGGGTTGTATTTTTTCTCCTTCCGATCGAATAAAGGCAATCACCTCTTTGATAGATCGCATTCCAAATACATCTATCCCATTCACCATAGCCGCTTCTTTACAATTGGCTTCCGGCAGAATAAAACCTTTATAGCCCTCTTTTCTGGCTTGAATAGCAATGGGCAGTGCACCCTTAATTGGACGAAGTTCACCGTCCAAACTCAATTCACCCATCATGATGAAATCATCAAATTTTTCAGAAAGAAAAAGTTGCTCTGAGGCGGCAAGTATGCCAATGGCAATTGGTAAATCAAATGCCGTTCCCCCTTTTCTTATATCGGCAGGAGCCAGGTTAATTACAATTCTTGTCCTGGGCATCTCCAAGCCGTTGGTTTTGATTGAACTCTCTACCCGCTGCATACTTTCTTTTATTGCAGAATCAGGCAGTCCAACTATACAATACTCCTTTCCTTGAGAAGTCCAGTTTACCTCTATTGTTATGGTGATGGCTTCTACACCGTATACAGCACTTCCAAAGGTTTTTACAAACATGGAGTGAAGTTATCTGGCTACTGTAATTGGAAAATGGGAATTACACCCAAGGTTAACGTTGTTATTCTGCTTTTCTATTGTTGGTTAACTGTTGTTGGAATCTTTTTGCTCCCCAATTTTTTCCAATAAGGTGGTTACCCCTTCTTTTTGTAAAATTAGATAACCCATTCGATCTTGGCTAACCCCATCTTTTAACTGATAGCTGAAAAAAAGTTCATTATCAGTTAGCTTAGTTTCAAAATATTTGAAACTGATGGATGGTAGTTGTTTAAGTTCTTCTCCTATTTCGTATAAGTGTGTTGATAAA
The DNA here is from genome assembly GCA_041303255.1 of Chitinophagia bacterium. Taxonomy (GTDB): domain Bacteria; phylum Bacteroidota; class Bacteroidia; order Chitinophagales; family Chitinophagaceae; genus Pollutibacter. The sequence goes on from JBFYPP010000016.1 coordinate 9,688, forward strand.
ATAAATAGACCATTCTGCATATTGATGAGTCCCTTAATTACAGCAAGTGAACACTTCATTGCATCTTGTATATTGGTCCCTTTAAATATTTCATCAATTAAAACAAGCCAGCGTTTTCCATTGCTAATTTTGAGAATTGTTTCCTTAATGCGTTTTACCTCATTGAAAAAATAGCTTTCCCCTTTTACCAAGTTGTCTTCTACATTGATGTTGGTGAGTATCCCTTCAAACAAGGTTAGCTGCATAGATTTAGCAGGAACGCCCATGCCCAAATGCGCAAGGTATACAGATAGACCAACAGCCTTGATCAGTGTGCTTTTTCCTGCCATGTTGGCTCCGGTAAGGAAAATGAAATTGGCGTTTTTGTCCATGATTAAATCATAAGCAACGGGTTCCTCTAACATCAGGTGTCTAAGACCTGTTGCATTGATTTCAGGTTCCTCTTGTGCTTTGAATTTTGGAAACGAAAGGTTCCAGAAGCCATTTGCATAAGCCATTGCATACCAGGCATCCAGCTGTCCATAAATCGTAATTAGTTTTCTTAGATCTGTGGCCAGCTCTTCATGAAATACATTTCCATATTCAAGTATGCTTGCCTTATCCAATTCGGTAAAAAAATTGCAAGACTTAAGTTTACCTAATCTCCTATTCGCTAAAATAGTATTGGATTGAATGATTAGTGTTGACAGCTTATTGGGCAATGTTTGTTTATCAAAAAAAACCATGATTTCTTGAAATCCTTTTATGAATTCAAAAAGTTGCTTCATTGAAAATAAAATCATGGCATAATCTGCAGGATGAAGCCATTTGTAAACTAAGGCTCTTAATAAGTCTGGATGTTTTGGTATTGTATCTGGGTTATCGTCTAGAAATTTTTCAATAATCAATAAAGTTCCATTCGTAATTCTTGTTGGCCAGTTGTTTATTTTGTTTTGATAAAGTGATAATATTTCCTGTGTCTGTTGAATTTCATCCAAGCTGTTTAGTGGATTTGAAAAAAGGGTATATAGGTTTGTTCGACCCTCTGAAGTGCGTGTATGATCGATTTTAGAAAACAAGGAGTATTCGTCTTCTCCATGGAAAACGGATAAATCATACAGGGTTGTTTTATCTACCCGCATAATTAACTCCGGTTGAACTTTAGACGCATACCACGGTAAGCGGAATCTACTTTTCCATTTTGATAAACAGGATACCCATTTACAAATGTTTTTTCTATAGTGGAAGGAAATTGGAAGCCCTCAAGCGGACTCCATCCGCACTTGTATAACAAGTTATCCTTGCTTACGGTATTGGGTTGATGAAGGTTTACCAATACCAAGTCTGCGTAATATCCCTCTCTGATGAATCCGCGTTCTGCTATTTGAAAACATTTTGCTGGTGCATGGCTCATTTTTTCAACAACTTTCTCCAAAGTAATTTTTCCTTCCTTATGGTAATGCAACATCAATTGTAGGCTGTGTTGAACCAGCGGTAGACCTGCATGTGCATGAAGATACTCACCTGATTTTTCTTCAATGGTATGCGGCGCATGGTCTGTTGCAATAATATCTAGTCTGTCATCCAACAAGGCTTCCCAAAGTGCGGCTTTGTTTTCTTTGGCTTTAATTGCAGGGTTACATTTTATTTTGTTCCCTAGGGTTGCATAATCATCAGCAGTGAAATGCAAGTGGTGCACACATACTTCCGATGTAATTCTTTTTTCTTCGAGCGGAATCAAGTTGGTAAAAAGTTGTAATTCTTTTGCAGTTGATATATGTAAAATATGCAAACGGGTATTGTTTCTTTTTGCCAGTTGAACAGCCATCAAAGAGGATTCAAAACAAGCTTCTTCGTTGCGAATGATTGGATGGTCTGCAGCTGTGATGGGTTTCCCCATTTTTTCAAAAGCGGCTAGATTGGATTTGATGATGCGTTCGTCTTCGCAGTGTGTTGCAATCAGTAATTCTGTTTCGCGGAAAACCCTGTCGAGTGTGAGGTGGTTGTCTACGAGCATATTTCCAGTGGAAGAGCCCATAAAAATTTTGATACCACAGACATCTGATTTTTTTTCATTTGTTCTTAGGATCTCCTCTGTATTGTCATTGGATGTCCCCATGAAAAAAGAGTAATTGGCGGGGGAGCTGTTTGCGGCAATTACATATTTTTCCTCTAGTAATTCTTGGGTTAGTGCAGCAGGTTTGGTATTGGGCATTTCCATGAAGCTGGTGGTACCACCGGCAACGGCCGCAATCGATTCAGTATGGATATTGGCCTTGTGTGTTAGTCCGGGTTCTCTAAAATGCACCTGATCGTCAATTACACCTGGTAAGAGAAATTTTCCTTCACCGTTAATTTCAATGGCGTTGTATTTATTATCAATAACTTGACTAATTTTAGCTATTCTTTTGTCTTCGATCAAAACATCGCCCGTATGAATCTGACCTTCATTGACAATGCTGGTGTTTTTTATCAAAAATCTTGTCATAACGCTTTTGTTTTTGCTGGTAAGATGCAAATTATAAAAACCTTTCTGCTCTCTCTCCTTTTTATTTCACCATATTTCGGTAATGCACAATCTTCCTTGTTTCAACAAGGTTCTAAGGAATATATTCTTCTCGATAGGCTGGAAATTAAGATGCAAACAGATAGCAATTTGAATTTTTCTGCTTACAAGCCCTACAACAGGCAGTGGTGGGCTGCTGCTTTGGAAGCTGCCAGCGAAAATGCGGGTTCATTGAGGCTATCTAAGATTGATCGATACAATATTGACCGCTCAAAGTTGAATAATTTAGAATGGACGAGCAGGGGGCAATCTCTTGTGCAGTCCAAACGTCCTTTGTGGAACACGTTTTACAAAGACCCTGCGAATTTTGTAGCTGTCAATCAAAAAGATTTTTTCCTATCCATCAATCCCGTTTTGCAATTACAGGGAATGAGTGACAATAATTCTAGTCAAGTCCATTACCTCAACTCCAGGGGTGTTGCGGTAAGGTCACTGATTGGAAATCGAATCGGTTTTCAAGCCTACGTTACGGAAAACCTAGAACGCCCTCCAGTTTTTGCCAAAAATCAATTTGATAGGTATAGGGCTGTGCCGGGTGCAGGATTGTATAAGCGATACAGAGAGACAGGCTATGACCATATGGATGCCAGGGGCTCCATATATATTAAACCCACCAAATTCTTGGATATACAAATGGGGCATGATAAGATTTTTCTGGGCAATGGGTATAGAAGTTTATTTATTTCAGATCAGTCTGCTAGTCATGCTTACCTCAATTTAAATTTGAGGGCCTGGAAATTTAATTATTCCAGTAGGGTGATGGAGCTTCAGCCTCAATATACCAGACGAGGTTTGGGCGACGATACTTTGTTGTGGAAGAAGTATGCAACCATCCATTACTTGAGTTTCAATGCTCCCAAATGGCTCACTATCGGACTTTTTGAGGGTGTTGTATATGGTCGTCAAAATCGTTTTGAAGTCAATTATTTGAATCCGGTTATCTTTCTTCGAGCAGCAGAACTGAATGTAGGTAGTCCGGATAACTCTTTCATTGGTTTTGATTTCAAGGCCAATGTTGCAAAGCGTGTTCAGGTATACGGACAAGTAATGCTAGACGAATTTTATACAAAATTTATCCGTGATAGAAACGGATGGTGGGGAAACAAATGGGCCTTTCAGGGAGGCATGAAATACATTGATGCATTTGGTGTTGAGAATCTTGATCTGCAATTGGAAGCCAATTGGATAAGGCCCTTTACCTATTCTCATTTCGATACCGTTGCCAATTATACGCATTATAACCAAGCCTTGGCTCATCCTTTACAATCTAACGTGAAGGAGTATATTGCGATTGCCAAGTTTCAGCCAGCTCCTAAATGGTATATGCAGTTGAAGGGGATTTATTGGAAAAATGGGGAAGATGTGGATGGAAGAAATTATGGGAATAATATATTTCGAGATAGTGACAGCAGACCTATGCAAGAAGGGTTTTTCTTTTTCACGCCAAAGGCAAGAGCTAATTTTAATTTGAATTATTGGATGGCTTTTGAGCCCATGGAAAACCTATTTCTTGAGGCCAGTTTTACAGCCAGACAATCAGGTGGGGAGCGACTTAATTATTTTGGTTCAGTTGGTTTGCGTTTGAACATGCAACGCAGGGAGTATGATTATTAATTTTTTCTGCCTCCCAATCCTCCTCCCTCAAAATGAAGTGAAAACATAACCATTCTGCTGTTCATTCTATCAATAACACTGGAGTAGATCAATTGCTCATCTCTGCTGTGTACATTAGATAATCCATAGCTAAACTTAATTTCTGGAGAAAGTATGAAATAAGGGAAGAAGAATTGGAATCCAATTCCGCCTTCAACACCATAGTCGGATTTTTTTACCTTGACCATATTTTCAGTATTTCTGGCACCTGAATTACTTGCCAAATCAAAATCATATTTCATGCCTGCTAAGGTATATACACGGAAGTTACCAATCCTATCGCTTTTCAGCCTGAGCTGCAAGGGGAAGCTCATTACAATGGATTCTACTTTTTGAGGATCAGTCCCTGTGATAATTCCTGATGCAGGGTCTGTGGTATACCGAAATTGTTTTTCGCTGAAAATCAAATTGAGTGGGTATCCTCTTAGGTCTAGGTGTTTGCTGAGCTGAAGGTTGGCCATAATTCCCAAATGAATCCTACCGCTACTGAGTGATTCAACACGCTTGATTGGGTTATTTGGATCTAGAAAGGAAGGGTGGTGTGTAATGCCATAATTGGAAGTATTGTAACCCAATACAATTCCAAAATAGTACAACTTATCGTCGTGGTCTGGCAGATTAGGTTCAAAAGCCTTTTGGGCTTTTGTGAATAGAACAACAATCAACAAGAATCCGGTAAGTGTTATTTTTCTCCAGTGTAGATAGTGCATATGCCGAAGCTTAAGGGTTTGATATGGGTATTTTTAAATCCTGCTTTTTCTAAAACAGCTTGAAACTGTTTTCCTTCAGGAAACTTTTGGACTGAATCATTTAAGTATTGGTAAGCGTTTCTGTTTTTAGAAAACAGTCCGCCCATACTTGGCGTAATTACATTCATATAAAGAGAATACAATTGTTTGATGCCGGGTAGTGTTGGTTTCGAAAACTCGAGCACAATGAAACTGCCATTGACTTTCAATACACGGTAAATTTCAGCAATTCCATTTTCGAGATTTTGAAAATTACGAACGCCAAAAGAAACGGTTACAGCATCAAAGCTCTGATCTGGAAACTGAATTGATTCACTGTCGCCAGTTTGCAGTTCAATCGTATTGCTGAGGTTTTGATCACTGATTTTTTTTCTACCAAACGAAAGCATGCCTTCTGAAATATCAATACCCACAATTTTTTTAGGGGTTAATAATTTTGCTGCCATAATGGCCAAGTCGGCTGTGCCAGTTGCCACATCCAAAATGGTACTAGGTTGTTTTTTCTTGAGCAATTGTAGGGCTTTTTTTCTCCAGCTGATATCAATGCCCGCTGATAAAAAACGGTTTAAAAAATCGTATTTGGGGGCAATTTGATCAAACATCAAGGCCACCTGTTCTTTTTTCGGTAAATTTGAAGCCTGATCTGGTACTATTGTATCATGAGCGAAGTTTCCCATCAAGACAAAAGTAATCAAATTCAGAGCACAGGCTCATAAAGGAATTGTAAATCTGAACATGGTCATTAGAAAAGCAACATACGTTATAAGTAGTCCTGATGTCACATCCTGCCCCAAGGCAGACCGGCCTGAATATGCCTTTATTGGCAGGAGTAATGTGGGTAAATCATCCCTGATCAACATGATCACAGACATCCATAATTTGGCAAAGACTTCCGGTACACCTGGTAAAACCCAACTAATTAACCATTTTGCTGTTGAGAGCAAGTCGGGCGACAGAGTGCCGATTTTTAATTGGTATTTGGTGGATTTGCCTGGCTATGGATTTGCCAAAGTATCTACGAATCAAAGGAAGAAATGGGAGAAGATGATTGAGAACTTTCTCCGGACAAGAGAAACATTGATCAATACATTTATTTTGGTGGATGCAAGGCATGAGCCACAGAAGATTGATTTAGAATTTGTTAATCAACTTGGAGAATGGGGAATTCCTTTTTCAATTGTATTTACCAAGGCAGATAAAGAAACACAGAAAGTAGTGAGTGCCAATGTGAAGAAATTTTCTGAAGCCTTGCTTTCTACTTGGGAGACGCTACCCCCTATTTATATTACCAGCGCAGAGAAAAAACAAGGGAAGAAGGCAATTTTAGCCGACATCGCTGCAATGAATGAACTGGGTAAAGAAGTTTTAAAAAGAAACAAAGGATGATTTTTCCTGCTCAAATTCCAAAGTGGATCAAGTGGATCTACCCGCGGTTCATTTGGCAAATGGCCAAACAGGAAAAATCAATCTACCTCACATTTGATGATGGTCCGCATCCTCGAATAACTCCTATGGTCTTAGAACTTTTATCCAAGTACGATGCAAAGGCAACCTTTTTTTGTATTGGAGATCGGGTAAATCGTTACCCTGAAATTTTTGAGCAATTGAAAATGGAAGGACATGCTGTTGGAAACCATACCCAACAACATTTGAATGGATGGAAAACCACCACGGAGGAATATTTGAATGATGTTGAAAAGGCCAACGCTGTAATTCAGTCTAATTTATTTCGTCCGCCTTATGGAAGAATAAAGCAGTCGCAGGTTCGTTTGTTGATTAAAAAAGGGTATAAAATTGTGATGTGGACAATCCTTAGTGCCGATTATGATAAAAATATAACAAAGGAAGTATGTTCGGCAAGGGTGACTGACACTGTTGAAAATGGGATGATTTATTTATTTCACGATTCTGAAAAAGCAGAAGATCGAATGGGGTATGCTTTGGAAAAATTGTTAGAAACTGCTACCAGCAAGGGTTTTACGTTTAGGAAAATAGATTGAGTGAGCAAAAATAGTTGAACAAAAGGTAGGGCTAAGGTAGAAACCTCGGCCCGTTTTTAATCCGTACCCTATGAAAACTGATTCCAAGATACTAAACTTTTTATTTTATTTATCAATAATTACCCCCATTTCCAATGATAGATACCCACAGTCATTTATATGCTGATGAATTTAAAGAAGACCTGCAAGAGGCGATTCAAAAGAGTCGTGATGCTGGTATCGATAAAATAGTTCTACCAGCTATCGACAGCAGTTCTCATGAACAAATGATGGATTTGGCCAAGGCATATCCGGATTATTGTATACCCATGATGGGTTTGCATCCTTGTTATGTTACCAATCAATACGAGGCTGAGCTCCAATTGGTGAGGGAATGGTTAGGTCGGGCATCATTTGCGGCGATTGGAGAAGTTGGACTGGATTTTTATCATTCTACAGAATATAAAGTACAACAGGAATTGGCATTTCAATTGCAAATTGAATTGGCAATTGAAAAGGGCTTGCCTTTGGTTATTCATTCTAGAAGTTCGATGGATGAATGCATTAAGATGATTGCAGCATATGGGAAGGGAAAATGCCGGGGTATTTTTCATTGTTTTGGGGGTGACGAAAGACAGGCCCAAAAAGTGATCGAACTTGGGTTTTATCTGGGAATAGGAGGGGTAGTGACCTATAAAAATGCAGGCTTGGCAAAAATTGTAGAAAATATCCCATTGGAGCATCTTGTCTTAGAAACCGATGCGCCATATTTAGCACCTGTACCATATAGGGGAAAAAGAAACGAAAGCAGCTTTCTTGTTCATGTCGCAAGTAGAGTTGCAGAATTGAAATCCATCACGGTTGCTGAAGTAGATGAAGTAACTACAGCAAATGCCAAAAAGATATTTCGCTTCTAATTTTTAAGGGATTATTTTTGCCCTCCCAATTTCAGGAGACTTGTCCGAGTGGCTGAAGGAGCACGCTTGGAAAGCGTGTAAACGGGAAACTGTTTCGAGGGTTCGAATCCCTCAGTCTCCGCCAGACAAGATCAAAACCCACGAATTTTCGTGGGTTTTTTGTTTTCCGAACGAGCGAAGCTTGCTTCTGCGAGTTTGGAGAACAAAAAAGCCTGCGGCGAAGCCGCCTGGGTTTTGATCGAAGTATGCAGCCTCCCCCCAAAAGGGATCATGAAATAATCCCTCAGTCTCCGCGAAGCCCAATCAGCTATCTGTTTGGGCTTTCTTATTTTAGCTATTTTTCAGCTCATTTAAGTTGATTAACTTTCAATTATGGCTCACTCTTTTTTAAAAATTCATTCATTAGATAATGTTGTTGTTGCCCTTCATGATCTTGAAAAAGGAAAAAACATCTTTGTTGATTCAGTAGAAATAGTTCTTCGCGAAACTATACCAGCAAAGCATAAAATCTATATTCAGGATCTGGAAATCGGTGGGGAAGTAAGGATGTACGGTGTATTGATTGGGAAAGTTACAAAAGCGGTGGCTAGAGGTGAATTGATGTCAACCCAAAATCTCAAACATGCCGCTGAGCCATATTCATTTAGAAATCAAGTATACAAATGGACTGCTCCTGATATAAGCAAGTGGAAAGAGAAAACTTTTATGGGTTACCATAGGAATGATGGTAGTGTGGGTACTGCTAACTATTGGTTATTCATTCCGACTGTTTTTTGTGAAAATAGAAACTTGGATGTAATCAAAGAAGCGCTTTATAATGAGCTTGGCTATGCGGTTACTGATAAGTATAAGTCGTTTACCAAATCTTTACTGGAAGCCTATCGTGAGGGAAAGCAGTTGACAGATACGCCAGATTTTGCTGCGGCTGTAAAAGCACCTCGTGTATTTGAAAATGTTGATGGTATTAAGTTTCTTAATCATACTGGAGGATGTGGTGGTACTAGACAGGATGCTGCTATATTGCAAAACCTATTGGCTGCATATGCTGATCATCCCAATGTAGGAGGAATTACTGTTTTGAGTCTGGGTTGTCAGCATCTTCAATTGAATGAATTACTTGCTGCAATCAAAGAGCGCAATCCAACATTTGATAAACCTGTTTTTAGTTTTGAACAACAG
>JBFYPP010000017.1:0-18081 GCA_041303255.1 Chitinophagia bacterium
GTAATGTATTTGAGGTAACGCCAAAAGCAACACAGAAAGAAGCAGTTGCTTTCATGAACAACCACCTCTTTACAACACCAACATGGATGTTAGATCCAAAAATCTTGGATAGAATCAGTAGTCCAACTGCTGATCAACTTGGATCACTACAAGATAATGCATTGGGTAGCGTTCTTTCTTCAGCGCGTTTAACAAGAATGACTACTGCATCTAAGCGTTTCCCTAACAGCTATGATATTGCTGAGCTATTCACAGATATGAAAAAAGGTATCTTTAGTGAATTGAGCTCTAAAAAAGCAATTGATGGCTACAGAAGAGGCTTGCAAAAAAGTTATGTTGAAAGAATGAGCGCATTACTTGGAAATGCTCCAGCTGCAGGTGGATTAACCATTAGCGTTGGCTTCTCTGCAAGTCCTGGTCCTGATCCGAGAAAAACAGATATACCCTCTGTTGTAAGAGCACATCTATCTTCTTTAAGATCAGAAATTCAGGCAGCTCTCCCTGCTACAACGGATACCATGAGTAAGTATCACTTAATGGATCTTTCAGAAAGAATCAAAGATGCATTAGACCCAAAATAAGCAATACTGATTTTATGAAACCCATAAAAAAAGCCCCAAAAAATTTTGGGGCTTTTTTTTATAACTCAACCTGTTTATTTATTCATATCGAAGCGCTACAATGGGATCGAGTTTAGCCGCTTTCATAGCTGGATAAAGACCAGCAGCCAATCCAACTCCAGAACAAATAACAATTCCTATGGTAATGATCTTCCATGGAATAAAAAACTCTGTATCCAGTAAACTTCCAACCAAATTCCCAATTATTACTCCCAAAAAAATACCAATAACAGCACCCATAAGACTAATCAAGGTAGACTCGAAAAGAAATTGAGCACGGATGGAATCTTTCTTCCCTCCCAATGCTTTAATCAATCCCACTTCTTTGGTTCTTTCGGATACCGCCACCAGCATGATATTCATCAAACCAATTGCTGCACCAATAAGTGTAATGAATCCGATGGCTCCTGCAGCCGCAGATATGGTGCCCAACAAGCCAATAAATGTCTCAGCAATACTATCACTCTTGTCTACATAAAAATTATTGTCCTCAGCAATCTGCAAACCTCTAATGGGTCTAAACTTTGACTCAGCCTCACCGATAGCCGATTCCATCTGATTGATGTCTTTAACCATCACGGCAACTGAGTAGGATTGATTGGGGTTGGAATACCGTTGTCTTACATTGGTAAAGGTGGCAAACACAACGTTATCTGCCTGTAGGAAAGCACTGGAACCTTTTTCTTTGGTGATGCCAATGACCCTGTATTTGTTTTTGCCAACACGGATTACCTTTTCTAATGCCCGATCATATTTAGCGCCAAAAAGTTTAAAAGCAACATCTTTCCCTATAATACAAATATCGGTGCTGCTCAACACGTCATTTCTATTAAAATTTCTTCCATAGGCAATTTCGTAACCATTCAATTGGAGGTAATTTTCATCTCCGCCGTTTAAAGAGACTGTTGGATTGGTTTTCTTATTCTCAAAATTGACTATTTGATTTCTTGGTCCATTTAAACCAATACTTACATCTGCAGGATACTCGTACATCTGTTTAAAAAGAGTAGCCTGTTTGTACGTGATAATTTTACCCGTATTGGACTTTTTAACTTTTCTGGCCGTCTTTGTGTTGGATTGGGTTACATCTGCACCACGATCTCCCCCACCAAAAACTCTTCTTTCCTTGTAGCGAATACTAAAGGCATTTGCACCCATGGTGGAAAAACTATCACGCAGACTGTTGTTCATGGCCTCAATGGCAGTTATAATGCCAACCAATGCCATAATACCAAATGCAATGATGGCAACTGTTATGCCTGTCCTAAGCTTATTGGCCCTGACAGTCCTCCAAGCCAATACCAGGTTATCGATCATTTTCATGATACAAAAGTAGTTAAACCATCAAATAGGTCTGAAAAAGATTGATGAACGGAGCAGAATTAACTGTGGATATGTAAAAACTAAAGGAAAAGCATGAGCCAATCAGGGTGAATTCCCAATACCAACAATACAATTGCATTTACTACCATCAGCAGTTGAAACGACTTGCTAAAAACAACCTGTTCAACTTTGTCCTCCGCCTCATCTTTGAAATACATGGCCTGGATCACCCTGAAGTAATAATAGACGCTGACTGCTGCACCTAAGATCGCTATGATTACCAACCAGAGATTATTGCCATATTTCAACACTGAAAGAATCATGTAATATTTTGCAAAAAAACCAGCTGTAAGAGGAATACCAGTTAATGATAAAAGACTCACCAACATTGAACCCGCTATCAATGGTTGCTTTTTTGCAAAACCATTCAAGCCTTCGATAGAATGATCTTTAAACTTCGCCAATACCGCAAACAAACCAATACTTGCAAATCCGTAGGCAGCAAAATAAAGAATGATTCCCTGTTTAGCCATTAGGTTCATTGAGTAAACCCCAAGTAACATAAAACCAGCTTGTGCAATTGAAGAGTAACTCAACATTCTTTTTACACTTTGCTGAAAAACAGCCGTTACATTCCCAACAATGATAGTGAGTACAATAATAACACTGAGTAATACTTCCCATTGTGTATGCACTTTCCCGAAAGCCGTTTCAAATAATTTAATAAAAGCGAAGAAGCCTGCAGCCTTTACAATGGTTGCCATGAAAGATGTGTACACGGTTGGTGTTCCGTCATACACATCAGGTGTCCAAAAATGAAAAGGGGCTGCAGAAACTTTAAATGCCATTGATACCATTAACAGCACCATCCCCATTGTTTTCATTGGTGTTAAGTAACCAATCCCAATATTAATTCCCTCGAGATAAAAAGTTCCTGAATCTCCGTAAAGAAGTGCAATACCCATTAGCAGGAGTCCAGTTGAAAAAGAACCCATCAAAAAGTATTTTAATGCAGCCTCATTGCTCTTGAGATTAGACTTGTCACTTCCAGCTAAAACATAAAGCGGTATTGAAACAATTTCGATACCTATAAAGAGCATCAACAAAGATTTGAAACCAGCAATTACAGAAATTCCTGCTGTGATAAAGAAAATCAAGGCATAATGATCTGATGGCGTTTTGGAAGAGCCTTCAATTTCTTTGGCAGAAAGTAGAAAATACATCAACAGTGTAGCATGCGTTACAGTATTAAATACATAACCAAATGAGTTATATCCAAGTAACCCTTTTGTATCAATATTGAAAAAAGGGAGTCCAAGGAACTCTAACCAATTTGAAACCAATACTACAATAACACCAAGAACAGCGATTACAGAAACTATTTTTTTGTTGCTGGTTGCGAAGCCAGCGTACATCATCAGTACACCCCACAAAGCAGATAATATAATTGCATTCATAATTTCAACTGTGTTTAGATGGAAACAAATTTATTGAGAATCAACCCCACGGTTTCAGAGATCATGGAAAAGAAAGGAGTAGGATAAACACCAAATATAAAAATGAGCAGCGTGATCACAGTAAGCAATCCAAACTGTACTTTATTGATGTCTACATATGATTCTACTGCAGTGGCAACTTCACCATAAAAAACATTTTTCACCATATTCAAGGTATAGATTGCTGAGAGTATAATACTCACACCTGCCAATGCTGCTATCCATGGCTTCATTTGATATAGTCCATTGAATATCATAAACTCTCCAACAAATGCGTTAGTAAGTGGTAAAGCAATGTTTGAGAAAGCAATAATTACCATAAAGATTGAAAGTACTGGTGCTTTTTGGGCTACCCCTCCCAATGCTGAAATCTTTGATACCCCAGTCTGTCTTTCAATAAGATCTGCAATGAGCCAGAGGCCAACAATATTGATACCGTGGTTAAACATTTGAATAAACACACCATTTATGGCTACACTCTTTAGCGTAAAAGCACCAGCGGCCATCAAGCCTATGTGAGCAATAGATGAATAGGCAATCAGTTTTTTTATACTGTCTTGTTTTATTGCGATGAATGATGCGTAAAGCATACCTAACACAATCAAAATCACCATTGGTTCTGCATAGGTCTTTGTAGCATAAGGAAACATTGGCAACAACCACCTCAACAAACCGAAGAGTCCCATTTTTACCATTACCCCACTCAAGATCATCGTTACTGGGGTTGGCGCTTGCTCATAAGCTTCAGGCTGCCAAGTGTGAAAAGGGAAGATGGGCATCTTGATTGCGAAAGCAATCAAGAACATAAAAAACAACCAAGCTTGCTCTCCATTCGTAGGCGTTGCGTTATAAAAAGACACGATGCTAAACGACCCTGAAGTCTTGAGGTACACGTAAAGAATACCTATGAGTAAAAACAAGGAGCCTACAAACGTGTAGATAAAAAATTTGAAGGTGGCTTTGATTCTCTTTTCTCCGCCCCAAATTGAAGAGAGAAAATAAACTGGGATAAGTGCAAGTTCCCAGAAAAGATAAAAAACCAATGCATCAATTGCCATAAACACACCCATCAAACCACAGAATGTGAGCATCAATAAGCCATAAAAAGCATTTGGATTTTTGTATTTTCCAGAAGGGATATTGATTATTGCAATGGGCAGCACAATTGCGGTCAACAAACAAAGGGTCCTTGTCAAACCATCTAAAATCAAAGCAAAACTGGTGCCTATACCCGGCAACCAAATATAACTCACTTGATTTAACAACTGATATTTAACGTCTGTATAAAACAGGTTGGTAACAATAACGCCCAGTGTTAAAAGGGAAAAAAAGAGCGCAGTCGTTTTTGCACTTTTTTCAGATTTCATGAAAAAAGTAAGGATCCCACCCACGAGTGGCAACCAAATTAACATTGCAGGAAAATTATCAAATGCTGCGAACATATAGAATACAATTATTTGTTATTTCCAGAACAGTTGGAAAATGAAAAACAGTATGATAGAGATCATCATGATCAAAATATAAGAACCTACTTGTCCACTTTGCAAGAAGCGCATTTGTCTTCCGCTAAATTGAACTGCTTTGCCAACCCCGTTCACCAGTCCATCAATAATTTTATTATCTACTACTCTAGCGAGAAATCCAGCAAAGACATCCAATGGTTTTACAATTATTGCATTGTACAATTCATCAACATACCATTTGTTTGCCAGTACCCCAGACAAGCCTTCAGTTGTATTTTCCCCTTTAAATTCACGTCCAAATAAGCGGCGGGTGAAAAGAATGGCAACCACGATAAAACTGAGTAGGATACCCATAAGTGCCCATTCTAGGCTATGCGACAAATGATGGGCTTCAGCACTTGGGGTTCCCAATACAGGAGATAAGAAAGTAGACAAAAGATGTGCATCTTCGGCAAATAATGCTGGAATTCCAACCCATCCGCCTACAAAGGAGAGCAGCGCCAATACCACCAAAGGAAAGGTCATGGCAAAAGGCGACTCGTGCAAATGATGTTCTTGTTCATGTGTACCTCTAAACTTACCAGAGAAAGTTAGAAAATATAAACGGAACATGTAGAAAGCGGTCATTATAGAAGTCATCACACCCAATGCATATAAAACCGGACTCTTTATCAACGCCGCAGTTAAAATTTCATCTTTTGAAAAGAACCCAGCAAATGGAGGTATGCCTGAGATAGCAAGACAACCTATTAAGAACGTAAGGTGAGTGATTGGCAACTTTTTTCTTAGTCCACCCATATTCATGATGTCTTGCTCATGGTGCATTGCATGAATTACACTTCCAGCGCCCAAGAACAGCAAGGCCTTAAAAAATGCATGTGTCATTACATGAAATACCCCTGCCGTATAAGCACCAACGCCTAAAGCGAGAAACATGAGACCAAGCTGACTCACGGTTGAATAGGCCAGCACTTTTTTAATGTCGTTTTGCTTTAATGCGATTGTGGCAGCAAGTAAAGCTGTGGATATACCAATGATTGCAACCAAGTTTTGAGAAATCGGTGCGAGCGAATACATTACATTACTCCTGGCTATCATATAAATACCTGCGGTAACCATGGTAGCAGCATGAATCAATGCTGACACAGGAGTGGGACCGGCCATGGCATCTGGCAACCAAGTATACAATGGGATTTGTGCAGACTTACCCATTGCGCCAATGAAAAGTAAAATTGTAATACCTGTAATTACTGGCACAGGAGCAGATGCAGCCTTTGCAAATACTTCGGCATAAGTAATAGATCCAAATTGTTGAAGCATCCAAAACACAGCAAGCAAAAAACCAAGATCACCAATACGGTTCATCACAAATGCCTTCTTGGCTGCATTGTTATAGTTGTTGTTGCCAAACCAGTAACCAATCAACAGATAAGAACACAATCCAACACCTTCCCATCCTACGAACATCACCACAAAGTTGGAACCCAAAACTAGGAGCAACATGGAGAAGACAAAAAGATTTAGATACGCGAAGTACCTCGCATAATGCGGTGTACTTTCATCCTGCATATAGGCCGTAGAATAAATATGGATTAAGGATCCTATACCAGTAATCACCAGCAAGAACAGTGCACTCAATTGATCAATTTGAAAAGACACAGGAATCTTTAATCCACCTGCATTGATGAAATCAAAATAGGTAATGAGTTGTGTTTGGAAACCAATGGCAGTCGTTTCTTGAAAAACAAATAAGCTGAGTACAAAAGAGGCCAGCAATACACCGGACCCTATAATACCCACCAAGGCTCTTGACAAGTAATTCCTGAATAATCCATTGATAACAAAACCAATGAAAGGGAGCAAAGGAATTAGAAAAACATATTTATTCATACCAATCTTTGAGTCAGTTCAGTTAATTATCAATGCTTCAAGCGGTTCAGAAAATTGATGTCGACAGAATGTATATTTCTATATAACATAACAATAATAGCGAGTCCTACAGTTACCTCAGCCGCCGCAACTACCATGATGAAGAATACAAAAAGCTGGGCTTCCGTACCCACAGTTGTAGCCCTATCTAACGCATACGCATTCAAGTGGTGCATTTTGGAAAACGCCACCAATAAAACGTTCACTGCATTTAACATCAATTCTATACACATAAAAATGATGATTGCATTTCTTCTAGTAAGCACACCTACAATACCGATTGTAAACAACGCTATTGAAAGGAAGATGTAATAATTTATGGGCATTACTTGCATAAGCTAGATATTATGATACAATTTTAGAAGATTCTTTTTTTCCCAATACCACGGCACCGACCATTGCACTCAAGAAGAGTATGCTGCTGATTTCGAAAGGCACAACATATTCAGTAAACAATACATTTCCTAAATTCTTAATCAGTCCAATACTACCCTCTCCACTCGTTTTAGAAACAGCGCCAACATTGTCTTTTAAAGCTGCAATCATAACCAGCATCAATGCGCCACCTGATATGGCTGCTGCCATTTTCATCCACTGACTTTTTTGGGGTTCTGACTCTGTATTCATGTTCATCAACATGATTACAAATAAAAACAAAACCATGATAGCACCGGCGTATACAATCAAATTCACAATAGCCAAAAACTGTGCATTCATCAAAATATAATGACCAGAGATGGCAAAGAAAACCATGATGAGCCACAAAACACTGTGGACGGGATTGCTACTAAAAACCACCATCAGTGCACTGAACAAAGCCAGCGCAGTCAGGAACCAGAATAATATTTCAGAAACAGGCATAATTAGTTTTTTTTCGTTTGTGCTTCTCTCAACCCTTTAGCGATATCAAATTTTTCTCTATCTGTTATTGGATTAGGAATCAACAGTTCATCCTTAGAATAGATAAATCCTTTTCTTGTAAAATTGGAAGGAGCAAAAGTTTCTGACATGTAGATGGCATCCTTAGGACAAGCCTCTTCACACAGTCCGCAGAAAATACACCTAAGCATATTGATTTCATACTTTGCTGCATATTTTTCTTCACGGTATAAATGCGTTTCATTGGACTGACGTTCGGCAGCTTCCATGGTTATAGCTTCAGCTGGACAAGCAACAGCGCATAGTCCACATGCCGTGCAGTTCTCCCTACCCTCCTCATCTCTATTCAACACATGCAGTCCACGAAAAACCGGACTAAACGGTCTTTTCTCCTCCGGGTAATGGATTGTCGCTTTCTTTTTGAACATATGAGAGAAAGTAATGGCCATGCCTTTTAGAATAGCTGGCAAATACAATTTCTCCATGAAGCTCATTGGCTTCTGCTCTAATACTTTTGCCCTTTTTGTTAAAAGTTCCATACACTTATTTATTTAACCACAACAACACAATTGCTGTGATAATCATATTTGCTAAAGCCAATGGTATTAATTTTTTCCAACCAAGATCCATTAACTGATCGTACCTGAACCTTGGAATTGTCCACCTCACCCAAATAAACAGAAAAAGAAAGAAGAGGATTTTAGAAAACAAAGCCACAAATCCCAACAGTGCAGTCAGATTTACACCTATGGAAGTAGCAAGCTGAGTTTCATTTACAAACGGAATATCATATCCACCAAAGAACAAAGTAGCCATCACGGCACTAGAGATAAACATATTTACATACTCTGCAAATAAATACAAACCCAACTTCATTGAAGAGTATTCTTGGTGGTAACCAAAATTCAATTCGTTCTCTGCTTCGGGCAAATCAAATGGAGTTCTGTTACATTCAGCAAAAACACAAATCAGAAAAATAAGAAATCCCAATGGCTGATAAAGAATATTCCAACCACCTTCCATTTGCTGTGCCACAATGGTCTTTAAACTCAAAGTGCCCGTCATCATGAGTAATGCAATGAGAGACAATCCCATAGCCAGTTCATAAGAGATAATTTGAGAAGCCCCACGTACAGCAGCAAGAAGAGAAAATTTATTATTAGAAGACCATCCTCCGATCATTATACCATAAACGCCCAAACTCACTACGCCAAATATGTACAGAATTCCAATATTTACATCTGCAATTTGCAGGCTCACTTGTTTACCAAAAATTTCTATATAACCACCCCAAGGAATTACGGCGCTGGTTAGCATAGCCGTAACCATTGCAAGTGCAGGGCCCAATACGAACAGCATTTTATTAGAGCTCATCGGGATGATCTCCTCTTTAAAGAACAATTTCAACCCATCGGCTGCGGGCTGGAGTAAACCAAAAGGACCCGCTCTGTTTGGACCACGTCTGTCTTGCATCCAAGCAGCAATTTTCCTTTCTCCGTAGGTTGTATACATTGCTACCAATAACGAGAAAGTGATGATTGCTCCAATAAGAAGCAATTTTTCCAGACCTAACATCAAATCAACAGCTAAGATATCCATGTCAAGCTTTTTGTTTTGGGTGATTAAAAACGGCACCAGTAGCTGGACCTTGAATTTCGCTTAGATCTATTGAAGGGTCGTTGACTTCACTCACGCTGTGGATATCCATTAGCAATTTTGGTTTTCTTCCATCGTGAACTGCAGAAAAAGTTTCTTTTGGCTTAACCATATTTTCGTAATGCCCTTGCGAAATCACTGAATGTCTGCTTACATGCGTAGGCCCCTCAATTGTCCAATCAGTAGTTTTCTTTTTTTCAAAACGACATTCATTACAAATCCATTCTTCCACTTCACCCCATTGGTCTTTTCTTGCTGTTACACGAAGTACCTCTTCCCCACGTTGCCAAAGTGTTACCTTACCAGAGCAGCAAGAACATTCCCTATGGGCATTTACCGGCTTGGTAAACCATACGCGGTTTTTGAACCTGAATGTTTTATCGGTGAGTGCGCCAACGGGACAAACATCAATTACATTTCCGATGAAGTTGTTGTCTAGCGACTTTTCAATATACGTAGCAATTTCTGCATGGTCGCCTCGGCTTAAAATACCGTGCACCCTTTTTTCTGTTAGTTGATCAGCAGTAAACACACAACGGTAGCATAAGATGCAACGTGTCATGTGTAATTGAATATACGGACCAAGATCATGTTTGTCGAATGTGCGTCTCTTGAACTCGTAACGTGTTCCTTGCTTACCATGTTCGTAACCCAAGTCTTGCAAATGACACTCACCTGCCTGATCACAAACTGGACAATCCAGTGGATGATTAAGCAACAAAAATTCAACTACCCCATTTCTTGCATCCTTCACTTTAGGGCTGGTAATGTTTTTTACTTCCATACCATCCATTACCCCAGTTCTACAACTGGCTACCAGCTTAGGCATTGGTCGCGGATCTGCTTCACTTCCTTTACTCACTTCAACCAGACAGGTTCTGCATTTGCCGCCACTACCTTCTAATTTAGTGTAATAACACATTGCAGGAGGAACAACATCCCCACCAACCATACGTGCAGCTTGCAAAATAGTGGTACCCTGAGGTACTTCTAATGTGATGTTATCAATCGTTACTTTCAATTTTTTAACTTCTTCAGCCATATATATTTTTTATAGCATCATGCGTTTACTTGCTCTGGAACATGAATGGGATCTGCGTAGTGCGCCAACCCATAGTTCTGGGATTGCGACAATTCGCGGTTGTTGATATGCCATTCAAATTCATCTCTAAAATGTCTGATTGCTGCTGCCACTGGCCACGCTGCAGCGTCACCCAATGGACAAATGGTATTCCCTTCAATTTTGCGTTGGATGTCCCACAACAAATCAATATCACTCATCTCCCCCTTTCCATATTCAATCTTATTCAGAATTTTTTCCATCCAACCAGTCCCCTCTCTACATGGTGAACATTGTCCGCAACTCTCATGCCTATAAAACCTCGCCAACGTAAGTGTATTGCGAACAATACACTGATCCTCATCCAAGACAATAAACCCACCAGAACCCATCATGGAGCCTGTAGCAAACCCACCATCAGACAAGCTTTCATAGTTCATGTATCTTGTTTCACCTTTTGCCGTTTTCAAAAGTAAGTTGGCTGGCAAAATTGGCACTGAAGATCCACCAGGTATACAGGCCTTTAATTTTTTTCCATTGGGGATCCCACCGCAATATTCTTCACTGTAGATAAATTCCTCTACAGAAACAGTCATATCTATTTCATAAACACCCGGCTTATTGATATTTCCACAAGCAGAAATTAATTTTGTACCTGTAGACCTGCCAACACCAATTTGTGCATACGCTTCACCACCCATATTTATAATAGGCACAACAGCTGCAATGGTTTCTACGTTATTTACAACGGTTGGACAACCCCACAATCCTTTTACAGCTGGGAACGGAGGCTTGATACGTGGATTGCCCCTTTTGCCTTCAAGAGATTCAATCAAGGCAGTCTCTTCACCACAGATATACGCACCTGCACCACGTTGTACATAGATTTCACAATCAAAGCCAGTACCTAAAATATTCTTTCCTAAAAATCCATTTTGTTTGGCTTCGCTGATGGCTTGTTCAAGAATAGCAACTATCCATGCATATTCACCACGTATATAAATATAAGTGCTGTTGCTACCTAATGCGTATGAAGAAATAATTAGTCCTTCGATGAGCAAATGCGGAAGGAATTCCATGAGGTACCTGTCTTTGAAAGTACCAGGCTCAGATTCATCTGCATTGCAAACCAAATAACGAGGAACACCTTCTGGCTTTGCAAGAAAACTCCATTTCATTCCTGCTGGGAAGCCTGCACCACCTCTACCTCTGAGTCCACTTTTCTTCACTTCTTCCACAACAGCTCCAGTATCCATTTTTAGCGCTTTCTCAACAGCAGCATAACCGCCCTCTCTTCTATACACGTCATAGTAACGGATACCTTCTACGTGTGCTTTTTCAAGTAATAATTTTTTTGCCATGTTGCAGTTTTTCCGCTTTCTTATTTTTTATTTCTGCATTCTTCAATAATTGCATCCACTTTCGCTTCTGTAAGATGTTCGCGATAATGAATACCCAATTGCATCATAGGTGCATAGCCACAAGCACCCAGACATTCAACAGTTTTTAAAGTAAACATATCATCAGCGGTTGTTTCACCAACACTGATTGACAATTTTTTCTTGATGTATTCAATGATCTTGTCGCTGCCATTCAACATACACGGACCAGTATGGCAGACTTCAAAAACATGTTTACCAACAGGTTGCAAATTGAACATGCTGTAAAAGGTGGCTACTTCATACACTTCAATGGACTCCAATTGCAGCAAAGAAGCTACATAATCCATGGTCTCCGCACTAAGCCATCCTCCAAACTCATCCTGCGCCAAATGCAACAAAGGAATGAGCGCACTCTTTTGTTTTCCCTCTGGGTATCGTGCAATCATGGCTTGCACTTCTTTCATTTTATCCTCTGAGAACTTGATCATTTTTTCTTTTTTGAGTCTTTATGCATCCATTTCTCCTGCAATTAGGTTGAGGCTACTCAACGTAACCACCGCATCACTGAGCATGGTATCTTTTATGATTTCTGGATAAGCTTGGTAGTAAATAAAACAAGGCCTACGGAAATGCAACCTAAAAGGTGAGCGACCTCCATCAGTAATCAAATAAAAACCGAGTTCCCCATTTCCACCTTCAATGCTATTGTACACTTCCCCAGCAGGAATATCGGTTTCACCCATCACAATTTTGAAATGGTAAATAAGTGCTTCCATCTTGGTATATACATCCGCCTTTGCAGGTAAATAATATTCTGGGGCATCCGCATGATAAACATCAGCTGCTGTTCCTTTGAATGCCTGTACTTTTTGATAGGCTTGTTTCACAATACTGAGCGATTGCCAGATCTCTTCATTCCTTACCATGAAACGATCGTAATTGTCACCAGTCTTTCCCACGGGTATGATGAAATCGAAATCTTCATAAGAAGAATAAGGGCTATGTACCCTCACGTCGTAGTCAACTCCTGCCGCACGAAGATTTGGACCGGTGAAACCATAGTTCAATGCCCGCTCAGCGGATATGGCTCCGGTTCCTACGGTTCTTTCAATAAATATCCTATTTCTGTTAAACAGATTTTCAAATTCTTTCCAAACGCCTGGAAACTCTTCAAGAAACTTTTCAATTTTCCTGAAAGCGGTGTCAGAGAAGTTTCTTTCAAATCCCCCAATTCTACCCATGTTTGTTGTGAGACGTGAACCACAAACTTCTTCATAAATTTCGTAAATCAGTTCACGGTATTGCATCACGTATAAAAATCCTGTGTATGCTCCAGTATCAACGCCCACAATTGAATTACAAATCAAGTGATCAGAGATACGAGACAATTCCATAATAATCACCCGTAGATAGTCCACTCGCTTAGGTGTCTTTACACCCAATAATTTTTCACAAGTGAGGTGCCATCCCATGTTGTTCAGAGGTGCTGAGCAATAATTCAAGCGATCAGTAAGTGTAGTAATCTGATAGAGCGGTCTTCTTTCGGCAATTTTTTCAAATGCCCTGTGTATATACCCTACAGTAGATTCGGCCTTGATAATGCGCTCCCCATCCATTTCCAAAATATTTTGGAACACGCCGTGTGTGGCAGGATGGGTTGGTCCCAAATTTAGCCTGGTTGTTTTTTTCTCTATAGAACCTTCCGGTAAGTTTATATTGACTTGTTCAGATGTCATTTTTCTTTTGTTTAACGGCCAAACATTTCGTCGTCTTTATCAATTCTGGTCTGGTCTTCCAGGGGATATTCTTTGCGTAACGGGAAATAATCCATTTCGTCTACATTCAACACACGCCTAAGATCAGGGTGACCAATAAAATTGACACCATAGAAATCATAGGTTTCCCTTTCCATCCAATTGGCTCCACTAAAAAGTCCTGTTGCTGTATACACATCCGGTTTTTCAATGGGTACAAATACTTTTAGTCTCAACCTTACATTCTCTTTCAAGTTGTGAACATGATAAACTACTGCGAGTTCTTCACCTTTGCGATCTGGATAATGAACCCCAGTAAGGTCAGTCAAAAATTGGAACCCCAAGCTTGGTTCATCATTTAAAAAAGAAAGCACTTTTAGGTTATGGTCATGCTGAACTGTGGCAGAAAGCATGCCATAAGATTCTTCCCAATGAAGTATTTTTTCGCCAAACTGGCTGTTGAGTTTCTCTTTTATTGTTTCGTGACTGAGTGACATAATTTTGTTTTGGTTCAAGGCTTATTGAATTCCGTATCCTTCCAACAGGGCCTGGTATTTTTCTCCGTTTCTTCTTCTCAGCGATTCGTCCTGTATAAGATCCTGTATTTTCATTACACCATCAATAATTGCTTCAGGTCTTGGAGGGCATCCAGGAACATATACGTCTACTGGAATTACTTGGTCAATGCCTTGCAAAACGGAGTAGGTATCAAAAATTCCACCGCTGGAAGCACAGGCACCAACTGCGATAACCCATCTTGGTTCAGCCATCTGCAAGTATACTTGTCGAAGTACTGGTCCCATTTTTTTTGCAATGGTACCCATCACCATCAACAAATCACATTGCCTGGGTGAAAACCCCACCCTTTCTGATCCGAAACGGGATAAGTCATAATGCGACCCCATGGTAGCCATAAATTCGATACCGCAGCAAGAGGTAGCAAAAGGCAGGGGCCAAATAGAATTTTTTCTGGCCAATCCTACAACCTTATCTAAGGATGTTGCAAAGAAACCCTCTCCCATGTGGCCATCAGGAAGTTCTACCTGGTTGATGCCACGATCTGAGGTTGCTTTTTCAATCAAATTAAATCGAACCGGACGCGCCATAATCAACTGTTTTGTATGTAACAAATGCCTGAGGAACTTGTTTCTTTAGGCATTCAATTTTTTACTCTTCCCAGTGCAAGGCTCCTTTTTTTATGATATAGATGAAGCCTGCAAGGAAAAACCCAACGAACATCAATACTGCCCAAAATCCATCCCAACCCAATCCCTTGAAATTAACAGCATAGGGGTAGAAGAAGATCACTTCTACATCAAACAACACAAATAGTATTGCCACCAGAAAATACTTGATGGCCATGGGCTGACGTGCATTTCCGAACTGCTCTATACCACTTTCAAAATTCTGGAGTTTATCACTTGTCACTCTTCTTGGACCCAAAAGTTGCGAGCCCAAGATCATTACTGTAACTAAACCAATAGCAAATAACAACTGAATTCCAATTGGGAAATAGTCGCTTGCTTTACTCAATTCAGGGTTTTGACCCAGTACCTTGACTTGCAGGAAAAATGTCCACATGATTGGCATCGTTTTGACGCCGCAAAAATAGGTAAAAAGGGACTGAAAAAATGAAAAATAAGGAGATAAAAAAGGGGCCTAGAAGAATATCTGGGCCCCGTATGGGATAAATATGATTATGTGTTATTTTTTGGGAGCTACCAGTGCTTTTTGAATGATATCTCTGTTTTTGATGGCATCTTGGTTATTGGGATCAATTTCGATAATTTTTTCCAAAAATGCTGAAGCACCAGCAAGGTCTTTCTTGATGTTGGCGGTGTAACCAGCTAAATAGCCATAAGCAGTAACCAAGGTGTTTTTGTTTTTCACTTTGTCGGCTTCCGCAATGGAAACAAAATTTTCGCAATCAGTAACAGCTAATCCCAATTCCATAGTAGAATCTACCGCAGAAAGTGAACGGAACGACCAATAATGTCCGTATACCTCGGCTGGATATACTGTTTTGTACACAGTGAACAAACTATCCGCACGCTTGTAATCAGTGGCCTTGAAGTGTTCAAATCCTGCATTATACAAATCCACTTTGCTTTGCTTGGGATTGATAGCCAAAAGTTTTAACAACCACTCGGCAGATTTGGGTGTATTTGCAGACCTTTTAAAGAAATCAGCTGCCTTCCTGGTATAGTCCACCTTATTTTCAATTGTGGTGTCTGCTTCTATTGCTTTGGTGAAATAATAATCCACTTTAGCCGGATCAGTTTTTTGTTTAGCCGCATTGTAGGCCGCAATCAAATAATTTTCAGGATTGATGTCTTCAGGATGCTTTACTTTTTGGAAAAAGATTTCCAGATTGGATAAAGCTTGGATTGAATCCCCTAATTTATCGTAGCTGTATGCTTTAAGTCGATGTAAACGTGGATCTGCTGAATCAGCCTGGCTATTTAAAAGGTCATCAGATTTTGCAATTGCATTTTGAAAATTACCCGATGCAAATTGAAGACTGGCTTCTTCATAATCCAAAGCAGGACCGGGTTCTGCATGTTTTTTATACTCATTGAAATATTTAACAGCCAGATTCACGTCTCTAGAGTAGTGAAAAGAATACATGTCGTATAAAGCCGGAGTAAAAGTAGGATCGTCCAAAATTGCATCAGAAAACTTTTGCAAGAAAATCTCTCGCTGTTCGCTTCCTTGGGTTAGGTATACCTTGCCAATTTTATGTTTGGCCAAGGCTGACTTAGGGTCTACCAGCAACGCATTTTCATAGGAAGAAACAGCGCCACCACCATTTTGTAATGCACGGTATAAATCACCCATGTAGATGTAGGTCATGGGGTCTTTGAATCCCTTAATTGCTGTTGCCAATTTCAACTTTTCAATACCATAGGCAGCATCACCACCCTGTTCTAGGTTGGCCTTGCCGATTGCAGTAAAAACAGCGATGTCTTTACCTTTGGTTAGGGAAATGGCAGTTTCAAAACGCTGACGTGCATCATTGGGCTTTTTTTCTGTCAATTCTACCTGTCCCATTGCCACCAACAACAAAGGGTTACTCCCCAAGGCACCACCCATGTGCTTTAACAATACGTCTTTTGCACCTTTTGGATCCTTGTGGTCAAAGTAAGCTTGCGCTAACCAATAGATCAACTCTGGATTGTTAGGATCCGCTTCCAGCGCTGTTTTTAATGTAGACTTTGCAGTATTGTGCTTTCTAGCATGAATATGCTTTTTTGCTTCATGTACGGTTTGAGCAAAAAGATGTAGACTTACTACTAATAACAGCGCCGTTAAACCCAATTTCATTTTATGCATTGTTTCTTAATTTATAGGGTTGTAAATGTAAGAAATTCATTTTTATTCTGAAACATTAGCTTTTCTAATTTGAAAACCCATTCTATCAGGTACAAGATAACCCCTTCTGAAGATTAATTGCCCCTTCTCATGCGTTAAGAAATTGACAAATCCTTTGCCCAATCCAGCGTAGTTTTCTTTGAGGATATAATACAATCCCCTATTTAAAGGGTATCTTTTCATGGCGATATTGGCTTGATAAGGGCGTACATAAACTTCTTCGGTACAATTTGCGCATTGTAAGGCTGCAATATTTATTCTTTTCTGGAAACTCAATTGGGAAGAATCGTCTTTGTTGCCAATCCAACTTACTCCTATGAAACCAAGTGCATTGGGGTGGGTTGCCACATAATCAACAACTCCCTCAGAACTGGATGCGGCCAATACTTTACCCGCCAAAGGTTGTCCGCGTAACACTGAATCAATCAAGAACCTAACTGTGCTCGTCGCTTTTAATCCATCCATTACCAGCTCATAGGGATATCCGCTGGTGCCATTGAGCATGGACCTGATTTCTGCTACAGAAAATAGACTGTCCTTTGATTTGTTGTGTGCTACAACAGCAATTGCATCGTTTGCTATCTTGCCCCACATGGGCACAAACATCAAAGTGTCTTTGTAAAATAACTCTTCTTGTTCAGTCAAACCACGGGTTACAATCACCATTCTTGTACTGTCTCTCAACAGGTCTTTCAAGCATTCTTCTTCTGATTTGTAATGGGGGATAATTGTAGCTTTTGGATTTTGCGACATAAACACTTTGATCTGCTCGTCTATGATTGGTGCAAACGACTCGTCAATACTCAGATGAATTGTTCCGCTATTTATTGTGTCGTCGCCAACATTGACCCTAGCCTTCTTTTTATTTGCATCACAGGAAGAAATTAGCACAAGAACCCCCGCTATCGCGAGAAATAATCCCGCCTTATTCAAAGTCTTTTTCATCTTCTTTTTTTTGTAGAGAATCCCCTATATAATCTAAATACCCCATAACACAGGGCTGCAATTCCGAACAATGAGGTGGTAAGTGAATCCAATCCCCAGCCGTTACCAAAATATTTTACTGTGATAAAGAAAATACCAGCAACAAACCAAATCAATCCCATTGTCAAATCATAAAAAACCTTGTAGCGGGATTGTCGGGTTT
>JBFYPP010000018.1:0-17455 GCA_041303255.1 Chitinophagia bacterium
CAATAAACAACTCGTGAAACGCTACACCTTCTCCTAAAAATGTTTTTAGAATATGTTCATGAATGGGTTCGAAATCTTCTTTAGGAAAAGAGGCCGTTCCCAATCCATCTTGGTTGGAAACCATTGTCAGTTCAAAATCAAATTCCTGAGCAATTCTCGACATATACTGTATGGCACCTGGATAAAATTCCAGTTTGCTGAAATGATCAATTTGAAAAGTAGGAGGAGCTTCTTTGATGAGTGTCCCATCCCTATCAATGAACAATACTTTCTTCATTTTATGCTTTGTTGAAATTAATTATTGCTTGTATTAGTTTTTTATTTTCAGCTGGAGTACCAATTGTAATCCTTAAGCAACCAGCACATTTCTCCACATTGCTTCTGTCCCGAACCACAATACCATCAGCGACTAAATAGGCATACAAGGATGTAGCATCTTTGAATTTAACCAGCAAAAAATTGGCATCAGAGGGATATACATGAATTACTTCAGAAATTTCCAAAAGCAAATTTTCCATTTGCTTTCTCTCGTTTACCAAAGTCACAATCATGTCGTTTACTTGTCCAATTTCATCCAATGCCTTCAATGCAAGTTCCTGGACAGGCTGACTGATGTTGTAAGGAGGTTTCACTTTGTTCATGTAACCAACAATAGCGGCAGATGCAAAAGACATTCCCATCCGAATACCTGCTAAACCCCAAGCCTTGCTCAATGTTTGCAATACCACCAAATTGGGATACTCATTTAAATCTGCCAACCAGGATTTTTGTCTTGAAAAATTAATATACGCTTCATCAATCACAACCAACCCATCAAAATTATTTAGAATCAATTCAATATCCGCTATATCGATACTGTTGCCCGTCGGGTTATTTGGCGAACAAATCCATATTATTTTAGTACTTGGTTTGATCGCTAGTTCCAACGCTTCCAAATCCAATTGAAAGTGTTCTGTCAATGGCACCCGATTGATTTTGGTATTGTTGATGTTGGCTGAAACTTCATACATGCCATAGGTAGGCGGACAAATAATGACTTCATCTATACCAGGTTCACAAAAACAACGGAACAACAAATCGATGGCTTCATCACTCCCATTTCCCAAGAAAATTTGTTCTTTAGGAACTTTCTTAATGGCTGCAACTTTCTCTTTGATGGCCCATTGCATTGGATCAGGATATCGGTTATACCACTTTAACAATGGCGATCCAATTGAGTTTTCATTGGCATCCAAAAACACATTGGCCTCTCCCTTAAATTCATCTCTTGCTGAAGAATAAGGCTTCAGTGATCGGATATTTGGCCTAACCAATGTTTCTAAATTAAACATAGCTTATTTTTTTATTCTCAATTTTACCGCATTAGCGTGGGCATCTAAACCTTCTGCTTCCGCCATAGTAATAATAGTTGGTCCTAGTAAGTTGATGCCGTCTTTGCTGATTTCCTGAAATGTAACTTTTTTTACAAAGCTGTCTACACTTACACCGCTGTATGCTCGTGCATATCCATTGGTTGGCAAAGTATGGTTGGTACCACTGGCATAATCCCCTGCACTCTCAGGCGTATAATTTCCCAAGAAAACAGATCCTGCATTTACAATACCACTGACATACATACCTGCTTTTTCAGACGCAACAATCAAATGCTCCGGAGCATATGCATTGGATATGGCAATTGCTTCTTCCATGTTGTTTACAAGAATGGCCTTGCTGTTCAGCAAAGCTTTATCGGCAATGTCTTTTCTTTCCAAAAGCTGTAATTGCATATCGACTGCTGACTTTGTTTTTTCAATAAGGTCAAGGTCATCAGAAACCAACAAAACCTGGGAATCTACACCATGCTCTGCTTGCGATAGCAGATCGGCTGCAACAAAAATCGGATTGGCAGTTTTGTCTGCCAATACACAAACTTCACTCGGACCGGCTGGCATATCAATGGCAATACCATTTGCTTGTACGTATTGTTTGGCTGCTGTTACATACTGGTTACCCGGTCCAAATATTTTATACACTTTCTTAATAGAAAAAGTACCAAAAGCCATTGCTGCAATTGCTTGAGCCCCACCACAACGGTACACTGTTTTGATTCCAACTTTATTAGCTGCATATAAAATAGCAGGATGAACTGTTCCGTCTTTAGCGGGTGGCGTGCACATAATTACCTCATCATTTCCAGCAACCATTGCGGGAACACCCAGCATCAGTACAGTTGAAAACAAAGGTGCAGTGCCTCCTGGAATATAAAATCCAACCCGTTCAATTGGTATGGATTTTCTCCAACACCTCACCCCGGGCATGGTTTCAACCTCTTTTATTTCCTCTTTTTGAGTAAGATGAAATTGTAGAATGTTTTCGAAAGCTTGATCAATGGCCAGTTTTAGACCTATGGATAATTTAGATTCTGCCTTTTTAAACTCTTTTTGATCTACAATCAAATTGCGCAAGGATACACCGTCAAACTTTTTTACATATTTCTTTAAGGCGCCGTCCCCTTTTACCTTAACATCTTCAACGATTTTGCCTACTTGTTTTAACAACAGTTTATTGTCAATTACAGGTCTGGACAATATTGCAGCCCAAGTTTCAACTGATGGATATTTGATCAACTGCATAAAATAGATTTATAAAATGAGTTTTTCAATCGGGACAACCAAGATACCTTCAGCACCAGCAGCCCTTAACTTTTCAATACGATCCCAAAATTCATCCTCGCTTAAAACGCTGTGTACACTACTCCAGCCACTTTCGGCCAGAGGAAGAACAGTTGGACTCCTCATGCCGGGTAATAGTCCAATTATTTGATCCAGATTTTTGTTTGGCACGTTCATCAACACATACTTGCTTCTCTTCGCTTTTTTTACAGACCGAATTCTGAAAAGTAATTTTTCAAGAAGTTGTTTCTTTTCCTGACTGATATTTTTATTTGCAACCATTACTGCTTGTGACTCAAGTATAACTTCTACTTCTTTTAAACCATTCACAAACAGTGTACCACCACTACTCACTAAATCTGCAACAACGTCTGATAGGCCAATACCAGGAGCAATTTCTACAGAACCACTGATCTCATGAATGGTTGCAGTTATCTGGTTTATTTCCAGAAATTTTTTTACCAATTGCGGATAGCTTGTTGCAATACGTTTACCTTGAAGTGATGCCACTCCTCCATATTCCATGGCCTTGGGTACTGCCACTGATAAACGACATTTTCCAAACCCCAGTGCTTCCACAGTGTCTACAATACGCCCTTTTTCTTCCAACACGTTTTGTCCAACAATACCAATATCCGCTACACCATCTTCAACATACTCTGGAATATCATCGTCTCTGAGGAAAAAGACCTCCAATGGAAAATTCTCAGAAACTGTCTTGAGTCTGTCTTTGACGTTGCGTAAATCAATTCCGCATTCTTTCAACAATTGCACAGAGTCTTCATAAAGTCTACCAGATTTCTGAACTGCTATTCTAAGTATCGTTTTTTCTTCCATAATTCGTTTTATAATTGATAAAAATAAAAAAGGGCCTACCATTGGTAAGCCCCAGTATGTTTACACACGCCTCCAGGCTCACCCGTTGGGTAAGTTATGGTGGTGGTGGATGTGGCAGGTTATTAACATACTGCAAAATTATGGTCAAGAAACATATTCGCCAAAAATCTTATTGTTTTTATAAAATGGGCTTAAATTGAGTGAATTATAGACAAACCATGATAAAAATGAGACAAATAGCCCTTTCACTCCTGCTTTTTTCAGCAATGACCAGTTTTAGCTTTGCACAAGAGCAAAAGTGGAAAATGATATGGAACGATGAGTTTGATAAAAATGGCCTTCCTGATTCTAACAAATGGGGTTATGATGTAGGCGGACATGGTTGGGGAAACAATGAATTACAATTTTATACTGCAAAAAGAAGCAAGAATGCCAGAGTCGAAAATGGCATACTCACGATTGAAGCGCACAAGGAGGATTATGAAGGTAAAGGATATACTTCTGCAAGGTTGGTTACAAGAGACAGGGCTTCTTGGGACCATGGTAAATTAGAAGTTAGAGCAAAACTGCCTTATGGCCTGGGAACATGGCCTGCAATTTGGATGCTGGCAGATAAAATGCCATTGAACTGGCCAGATGATGGAGAGATTGATATTATGGAGCACGTTGGATATGACCAGAATTTCGTTCATGGAACCATCCATACAAAAAAATACAACCACATCATTGGAACACAGAAAGCGAACCAGGTAACAATACCAGATGTTTCAGATACGTTTCACCGCTTTCAATTGATGTGGGATCAAGAGACCATGTATATTGGTGTAGATGATATTTATTATTTCAAATACAAAAACGAAAAAATCGGAAACGACTCTTGGCCATTCCATAACAAAATGTATTTGCTCCTCAATTTGGCAGTCGGCGGAAACTGGGGTGGATCAAAAGGTGTAGCGACGGACATATGGCCAAGAAAAATGGAAGTAGATTATGTAAGAATCTACGAAGCACAAAAATAATAGGCAATTCAAACTTCTTCATCAGTATCAATTAGAGATAGTAACAACATGAAAAAGATAATCTTTTCTACGTTTTTTATTCTTTCCGGAGTACTTACAATCGCACAGCACCAACACGAACGTTGGCAACAAAGAGTCCATTACAAAATGGACATCAATGTTGATGCTGAAAAGAATCAATTTACTGGAAAACAACATATTGATTATTGGAACAACAGTCCTGATACGCTTAAAGCCCTTTATTTCCATCTTCCCTGGAATGCCTTTCAACCAGGAAGTATGATGGACGTAAGAAGTCAGGAAATTGGAAAGCGCTTAATTCGTGGTCGTGGTGATTGGGATCTACGCGTACGCGACAGAATCAGCAAACTCAATCCCAATGAAATTGGATACCAGGAAGTAGGGCTACTCAAAGTAAATGGGGTAACACAAAAAACTACGATGTATGAAACCATTCTTAAAGTAGAATTATCAAAACCAATACCTCCAAAAACCAAATCTACTATTGAACTTGCATTCAAAGCACAGGTGCCCGTACAAATCAGGAGAAGTGGAAGAGACAATGCCGAAGGCGTAAGGTTCAGCATGGCACAATGGTACCCTAAATTGAGCGAATATGACAATGAAGGATGGCATCCAACACCTTACATTGCACGTGAGTTTTATGGTGTTTGGGGCGATTTTGATGTGAACATTACGATTGATAGAAACTATGTAGTTGGTGGTACCGGTTATTTACAAAATGGGCATGAAATTGGTCATGGTTATGAAAAACACAGTACACTTCCTCATAAAAAATCGACAAGCCCTACCCTTACCTGGAAATTCAAAGCACCAAATGTGCATGACTTTGTTTGGGCTGCAGATCCAAATTATATACACAATACCAAGACAGTTAGAAATGGTTTAGTACTTCATTCTTTCTATAAAATAGACACAGCAGCACTTACAAAACAATACGCGTCTTTGCCTGCCAGAATGAAACAGTCACTTAGCTTGAATGGATTCATTTCAAAAAACAAAACAGAATGGGATAGCGTTTTGGTACTCGCTTCAAAGGCTTTGCCTTACATTGATAAACATTATGGTGAATACCCCTACAAACAATACTCATTTATTCAAGGTGGAGATGGTGGCATGGAGTACCCGATGGCTACTCTATTAAAAGATGCAGGCACGGGAGTTGTGATTCACGAATGGATGCACAGTTGGTACCAGATGATGCTTGGAACCAATGAATCGCTTTATCCTTGGATGGATGAAGGATTTACAAGTTTTGCAGAGTCAAATGTAAACAATTACCTCAATGGCAACAGAGACTCTTTCCCTCATCTGGACGCTTATAATTCATATATTTTCTTATCGAAAAGTGATTTCAACGAACCTTTAACTACGCATTCTGATCATTACAGCACCAATACAGCCTATAGCATCAACGCCTATTCCAAAGGGGAAGTATTCATGGAGCAATTGGGTTATATTGTTGGCGCGCCGGTGAGAGACAGTATTTTAATCAAGTATTTTAACACTTGGAAATTCAAGCATCCAAACGTAAATGACTTTATAAAAATTGCGGAAAAAACAAGTGGAATACAACTCGATTGGTACCGTGATTTTTTTGTCAACACCAATAAAACCATCGACTATGGAATAGATAGTTTATGGGAAGAAGGTGGAAAAATGAAAATTCGATTGGAAAATTTTGGAACCATGCCTATGCCAATTGACATCGACCTTACTTTTAAAGATGGTACCAGAGAGAAAGTGTATATACCACAATACCTGATGTTTGGAAGTAAAGAAAATGAAGAGCCCGAAATCAAAAGAACCGTTGGTGAACCTTGGAAATGGACACATCCCAATTATGTAATTACAGTAGATAGGAAATTGCTCGACTTAAAAAAAGTGGAGATTGATCCACTGCAAAGAATGGCTGATGGGGAGAGAAGAAACAATAAATTAGTATTGGCCTGGTAGATTATATAATTTCATCGAACCGTTCTTTAATGTTCTTAAAGAGTTGAATTAATTGTGTGAACATCAATACCATTTCATTGTTTGTCTTTACAATGGAATCGTCTTCAATTTCTGCAATTATTCCATCGAGGCCATCAATCCCTATTGATTTGATCATCATTTTTTCGCGGTGCAATATCTTTTTGGCCTGTGTCCAATTGTTGTCTAACAAACACTTTTCCCATTCTATTAATGCTATATCAACTTCCTCAATTAAATAATGAACCATTTTTTTTAATTGAACTGGATTATCACCTGACATTTCAGAAATCTTAACCAAAATCAGTTTATGAATTTCTTTATAATATTTATCTCTGTGCGATCCAGATTTAAAAAATAGTCCCAATCTTTGCTTTAGCCCCTTTTGATCGATGGGCTTTGTTATACAATCTGAAAATCCAAGATTCAACAAATGAATCACTTCTGATTTAAAGGCTGCTGCTGTTAGGGCAATAACGGGAAGCGAATCTCCAAATTTGCGTCTAATGTTCACTAGTGTAGCAGGCCCATCCATTACAGGCATCTGAATATCCATTAAAATCAAATCATAATGATTTTTGTCAATTAATGCCAATGCATCTAACCCATTCTCAGCTTCATCCACCAATACTTTTAAATTATTTAGCATCAAAGAAAAAATTACGCGATTTATTTTATTGTCTTCTACAATAAGTATCCGCTTCCCAATCAATAACGGACTTAGATCCTCCTCCACAAAATCGCTAGCAAGATCTTTAGCCTCAACTTTAGGAAAAGGGATTTGTACAGTTACTTTGGTGCCAAAACCTTTTATGCTTTCCAATTCAATTTTACCGTCCATCATGTTCACCAATTTTTTGGTGATAGACAAGCCCAAACCAGAACCACTCGAATGATTCGTGTTACTGTTGTTTTCTTGGTGGAATTCGTCAAAAATATGATTAAGTGAATCCTCTGATATTCCTATTCCAGTATCCTGACAAATAAATTGCAAAATCTGTTCATTTTCTTTGTCCTTAAGTAAGGTGACATTAAATTGGATAGAACCTGCATCAGTAAATTTAATTGCATTACCCAGGATATTCATTAAAATTTGTCTGATCCGCACAGCATCACCAAAAAGATATTGATCAATTTGGCTATCAATTACTGATTTTAGTACAAGGCCTTTTTCTTCTGCTTGAGGCT
The DNA here is from genome assembly GCA_041303255.1 of Chitinophagia bacterium. Lineage (GTDB taxonomy): Bacteria > Bacteroidota > Bacteroidia > Chitinophagales > Chitinophagaceae > Pollutibacter. Next base: position 7,691 of record JBFYPP010000018.1, read on the forward strand.
TCAAAATATTTTCAACACTTTTATTGATATCAGACAAAGCAATTACATCTCTATCAATATGCATTTTACCAGCCTCGATTTTTGCCATATCGAGTATATCATTAATTATTCCCAAAAGTCCGTTTGCAGAATCAGTAATGTTTTTTACAAAAAAGGATTGTTGCTCTGTGAGTTCGGTCATCGATAATTGATCAGCAAGTCCAATCACTGCACTCATGGGTGTACGAATTTCATGACTCATACTCGACAAAAAAGCCGATTTTGATTTTTCTGATTGAATTGCTCTGTTTTTAGCATCAACCAAAGAGCGTTGAAGTTGCCTATGTTGTGTTACATCAATATAGCTCCAAAGTTGTCCTTTAAATATGTTTTCAATGATGATCGGCACATAATCTCTTTCTAAGATTCGACCATCGGCAAAATACACTTCGTGACCAATAACTGCCTGCTGTTTGCCCACCATACTCATTACCTGATTCCTTGCTTCCTCAGGATCTTTAAACAACTTAATTGCCTTTTGCAAAGCCTCTAAACAATTAACGCCAATCATTTGCTCAGGTAAAAGAGGAATTTTAAACAAGTCGCAAAATTGTTGGTTTACCAGTACAACTTCATGGTTTTCATCTTCAACCAAGATGCCCTTCCCTAGGTTACTAATCAGGTATTGTAGTCTATTTGCATTGATGGTCTTTGAATTATCCCTACATAAACAAAGTAATCCCCCATCGGGTAATTTATTAAGCGTAATGTGTTGTAAAACTGGCTTTTTATCTTTGCTTAAACCAATGCTTTCTCCGGACCAATTGCCATTTTTTTCCAGTAAGGGGAATACTTGATTTTCAATGACTGACGCATAGTCTTTGTTGTAAATGTGTTTCCAAGATTTACCAATCAACTCACTACCCTCTTGATAACCAAACAGCTGGGCGTGAGACTTATTCATGTATATATACTGTCCCTCTTTATCTAGTAAAGCAATTCCATCGAAGGCATTTTCAAGTGCCAATAATTGTTTTTCTGGTAATAACATAAGGAGTGTTAATGTCGAAATAACACTTTTTTTTGATTAAAACAAGGTGAAAAACACCATTGTCGGGACAAAAAATTTAATAAAAAGCGGAAAAATAAAATCTAAACTTAAAAACGGCTGACCGGAGGCAATTCGACTGATGACTACTTATTGTAGTTGTTTTTGTATCTATATTTATTATTTCTTAGATAAAAATTGAAATATAGTCTATGATAAATTTAGATTTAAATTATACAAGTAGACAATTATGATCACTGTCGGTATAATTGAAGACAATATTTTCCTTCTCAAGAGCTTTAGAGACTATATAAATAGTACAGAAGGTCTTGAAGTTGTATTCTCTTGTACTTCAATGGAGGAAATTAAAGGCAGCTTAAAATCAATCGCCTCCAAACATCCTGATATCCTCTTGTTGGATATCGTTTTACCAGGACAATCAGGACTAGAAGGTATTCCAATTTTAAAATCAAAATTTCCCGATACAAAAATCATTATTTTAACTGCTTACAACGACGAGGAGCTAATTATCAACTGTATAAAAATGGGCGCAGTTGGGTATGCTATTAAATCAGCCCAACTCAGTAATTTGGTGGATATCATTAGACAAGTGGCTAGATTAGGTGCCTACTTAGACCAGACCATTGTCGAAAAACTGATTCATACCCTGCAAGCCAAAAGCACCAGCAGCCTGTTGGATCAACTCACCTTTAGAGAAAAAGAAATTGTATCCTTGGTGGGAAAAGGCCTTAGTTACAAACAGATGTCGGATCAACTTTTTCTAACAACCTTTACCGTCAATTACCACCTCAAAAACATTTACAAAAAGCTAAAGATTCATTCAAAATCAGAACTTCTTTCCAAATTAATAGAAGAAAGGAAGAACTGAGAATTACTGCTTAAAAATCAATTTTCAAGCTATCTTTGAAGCACATAAGCTTTGATTGATATGCCGATAGAACAGGTACTGAATTTCGAGGATACAAAAAAGGCATTTGCCTACAAGTCAGATAGTCAGTTAAAGAAAGCAAAATTTCTATTTTCCGCCATGCAATTTTCGCCGTTGGTGAAAATTGGTTCAAGACTTACTCCTTGGGCCATAAAAACAGGCTTACCTGTAAAAGGAATCATTAAACACACCCTTTTTGAACAATTTGTTGGTGGAGAATCACTTGAAGACACTGCCGAAGTTTTAAACATGCTAGACAGCTTCAAAGTGCAAGTAATCCTAGATTATGGCGTAGAAGGAGGAGAACATGATGATGCAAAATATGATCTCGAAACTGAAACCTTCATCAAGGTATTGTCATTTTCAGCTACCAGAAAAAATATTCCTTTCATCAGCATCAAGGTTACTGGCCTGTCCTCAAAATCTCTACTTGAAAAGCTAAATGTCTCCATAGGTAAACCTAGTTCAGACAAAATTGAAAATCTCATACCAACGGCAATAAAAAAGCTTACGGATGAAGATCAAAAGGCTTGGGACAATCTCATCAAGAGAACAGAAAAGATTTGTAGTAACGCTGCAAATCTTGGTGTGGGAGTCATGATTGATGCAGAAGAATCATGGATACAAGATCCAATCGACTACATCGCCTACCTCATGATGGAAAAATTCAACAAAGAAAAAGTAGTTGTTTTTAATACCATTCAGTTGTATAGATCAGATCGATTACAGTTTCTCAAAGATTCATATACACATGCAGAAAAAAACGCTTACCATGCTGGCTTTAAACTTGTGAGAGGGGCTTACATGGAAAAAGAAAGAGAAAGGGCAGAAAAAGCGGGATATGCCTCACCTATTCAGATGGATAAATCTAAAACTGACAAAGACTATAATGAAGCCATAGCATTGGCAATTGAAAAAATACAAACCTGTTCAGTAATTATAGCAAGTCATAATGAGAATAGTAATTTACTTGCAGCCAACCTCGCTCAAAAAACTGAAATCACGCATAACCACAACCATCTCCATTTTTCTCAGCTGTATGGCATGAGCGACAACCTCACCTTTAACCTTGCAGATGCGGGATTCAATGTTTCCAAGTACCTACCCTTCGGACCAGTAGAAGAAGTTATCCCCTACTTAATGCGTCGCGCACAAGAAAACAGTTCGGTATCCGGACAAACCAGTAGAGAATTGCAGCTCATCTACAAGGAATACAAAAGACGCGGAATTTGAACCCACTTAATGATATTAAGTAGTATTACTTAATCATGTTCATATAAACCACGATAGATTGATAAATATTACTTTTTTTTGTAATGCTTCCTACCAATTAGTAGTAATTTGACCTAATCGTTTAGGGAAATTCACTTATCTTTTATAAATAAACCCATGTCCAATTTAAAGCCAGCTATATTCCCAAAGGGATTGCCTGTGTCGCAATTTGACAGCTGCTTTCCTTTTCATTTTATCATCAACAAAGAATTAGAAATTGTTTCTGAAGGCAATTGCTTAAAAAAGATATTATCGAATTACAATTCGCCGAAATCCTTAACCCATATTTTTAAAGTTGAATCGAATTCAAGAAAAAAAGAACACAACTTTGAAAACTTTTGCGCTAACATCAATACATCATTGTTTTTGGACTTTATAGACTTCAATGATGCAAAGCTAAAAGGCCAATTTGTTAGCTCCAATGATTCAGCAGAGCAAACGCTTATATTTATAGGTTCCTTGAGTGTAAAAGACAAATCAGTATTAGATACACTTGGACTAACCTTGAGTGAAATACCAAGTTACGAACCCATTCATGAGATCCTGGAGCTAAGTGAACAACATTTAAATGAATTTGAACAAATCAGTAAATGTGCCTCTTTCCCCAACCAAAACCCCAACCCGGTTTTAAGAGTAACACTTACTGGAGATATTATTTTCCGAAACAAACCGGCGTTAGAACTTGAAACAATAACTGCAGAAGGTAGGCAATATGATATACAAGATTACCTGAAGCGGATAATTCAAAGTAATAAATCAGAAACAAAATTTGAAATAGAAATTTTTTCAAAGGGATTACATTTCAACTTTACAATTTGTCACATTTTAGACCAAGGATATTATAACCTCTATGGAAACGATATCACTGAGAAAAAAGAGTCTGAAATAAAAGCACAAGAAAATTTCGAACGCCTCAATAACTTTTTAGAATCGACTGATGATGCTTACTATATTGTTTACCAAAAAAATAAACAAAAAAACTATTTCACTTCAAGGTGGCCGCTCTTCTTTGGCTTCAATCCCAAATCTGGAAATATTTGGAATCAGAAAAGAGCTTGTGTAATTGAAGATCATAAAAAAATGTACGATGATGCCCTTAGCGAATTTCAGGCATCTGGAAATTTGAATCTCAAATACAAAATTAAAAACCAAATATCCGGACAAACCAGATGGGTATTGGAAGAGTCGAAAATTAAAATTGATGCCACCCAACATGATGAAATTATTTCTGGTAGAATTACAGATATTACAACCAGCGAAAATTTCAGAAGTCTAGTAAATGAGAGTGAGGAAAGATTCAGACTCATTACAGAGTCAATGCCCGTCATGATATGGGTATCAAACGAGGATAACAAAGTAATCTACACCAACCAGTCTTCTAAAGACTTTTACGGGTTTGATCTCAAGGAATTAAAGGGTCAGCATGAATTTGTGGATGTAGTACACCCAGATCACAGAAAAACGGCAATCGAGGATTGGCGTGATCACTTGGTTGCAAAGGAAAAATGTGAGATGCAATACCTCGTCAAAAATAGTTTTGGACAATACCGATGGGTTTTTGAAATAGCTGTTCCGCGGTTCACCAATCAAAATACCTTTCTCGGATATATTGGATGCACATTTGATATAACATCAGAGCGTGATACTTATTATAAGCTTGAAGAGGAAAAAAAGAAATTTGAATTGATTTCCAATAAATCAGCTGATATCATTTTTCTTATTAGTAAAACCGGTACAATTGAATACGTTTCCTCTTCCATTAAAAGAATACTGGGAAGGGATGAAGATTCGGTAAAAGGGAAATCATTCTACACCCTCATTGATGATAACAGCACCCTTCGTTCCATTGATTTTACTGTTAAAGAAGACAACTCCAATAAAAACAGGGTACTGAGCTTTAGAATGAAAGACAATGCTGGCGACGCAAAATGGGTGGAGGCTGTTTACAGCAATTTCACTGATGATGACTCTGGAGGGGAGAAAATACTAATACACGTCCGAGACATCAACGAACAGCATGTTGCCCAATCTATGCTGATTGAAAATGAAGGACGTTACCGAAGGCTGTTCTCAAACATGAATTTAGGTATAGTTGAAGTGGATAGTGATGAAAAAATGTTATACGTCAATAGGTCATTCGAAAGAATTTCCGGATACGACGAAGATGAACTTATTGGTAGAAATGCTTCTCAAGTCTTTATTACAGATAAAGAATCACAACATGTAATTCAACAGGAAAGCAGAAATAGGGCACTTGGAAAAGAAGGACTCTATGAAATAAAAGTCACGAGAAAAGATGGCAGTTCCGCTGTTTGGGTAATTAGTGGGGCACCTACTTTTGACATGAAAGGAAAAGTACGCGGTTCGATTGGTATTCACTGGGATGTTACTGAAATCAGGGAACTTGAGAATAAAATACTGACTGATTCCGTTAAAAAAGAAAAAGAATTAATGGAAGCCAAATTACAAGCTGAGGAAGTGCAACGTGAAATGATTGGCAGGGATTTACATGATGGCGTTGGACAAATGTTGGCGTATTTAAGTTTGTATTTTAATGTACTAAAAGAGAAAAACTCTATTAATAACGAAGATATTGAAAAGGCCCAAACTACCCTCAAGAGCACTATAGATGAGGTACGTAGACTTTCTAGAAATCTTGTTCCACCTGCAATCAAAGACCTCGGATTTAGAGAAGCAGTAATAGAATTAATCAGCAGCTATGGAATCATTCCCAAACCTAAGTTTCAACTTAAAATTTACAAGGGCAAAGACCCCGATAAACTTTTACACGAACATAAATTGATGATGTTTAGGGTACTACAAGAACTGAGCAGCAATACATTTAAACACGCAAAAGCAGAGAACGTAGATATAGATATAGAATTTTCAGAAGCAGGATTGCAAATGCGTTACAAAGACAATGGAATTGGATTTGACAACAACAATTCTAAAAAAGGTGTCGGTCTTAAAAGTATTTTTTCCAGATTAGAATTTTATGGAGGAAAAACAATAATAAACACCAACCCCGGTAAAGGCTTAGAAGTAATAATTAAATTACCCTATCAATAAAAAACATGACAAAAAAGATTAAAATTGTTATTGCTGATGATCACTTACTCATTGCAGAAACCTGGGCCACATTAATTAATATGGATCCTGATTTTGAAGTGGTAAGGGTATTTGACAATACACAAACGCTTGTTGAAGAAATCAGTGAGATAAAACCAGATATTGCTATTTTGGACATAAACATCAATCCTTTTTCTGGAATTGAGGCAACAAAGATGATCAGACGCTTAGCACCGGGCACCAAGATCATTGGTGTTTCTATGCACAATCAACCCTCTTTTGCAAAAAAAATGATGAGGAATGGCGCCATGGGTTATGTTACCAAAAGTTCTAATAAAAATGAAATGTACGAGGCCATTCGAAGTGTAATGCGCGGGGAGAAATTCATTTGTGCTGAAATCCAGCGAAATATAACCAATCAGGTTTTAATGGATGATGATGATAATAAATTGAGCAGGCTAACTGAAAGAGAAATTGAAATCATTAAGCTCATTAAAAATGGCTCTACCAATAAAGAAATTGCAGAAAAACTTTTTTTATCGCCAAGAACTGTTGAGACTCACCGAGCTAGAATTCTCAAAAAATTAGATTTGAAAAATTCTCTTTCCTTGGTGAAATACATCAATGACTCCTTCATGGACCTATAAACAAAACCCAAGGTGCGACTAGTCACCCCAAATCTGTCCCTTCCCTTCAATCCAGTCCTTTACAAGATCTGTTGTAACTGACTTTGGACGCTCTAAAGGCATACCCAAAGCCCTATCCCAGCAAAGACTTGCCAACACACCAAGCGCACGGCTTACTCCAAAAAGTACGGTGTAGAACTCATATTCAACCATACCATAGTGCACCAACAACGCTCCTGAATGGGCATCTACATTGGGCCAAGGGTTTTTTACTTTACCAAGGTTATTTAAAATTTCTGGGACAGTCTCATAGATTCTCCACACCGTCTGAACCAATGCATCATCAGGCATATGCACTTTACCAAACTCCATTTGAGCGGTAAACCTTGGATCTGTTTTTCTCAATACAGCATGTCCATAACCTGGTACAACCTTACCTTCAGACAAGGTCTTTTTTACATATTCAGCAATCTGCTCTTTAGATGGAAGTTCTACACCCAATGTCTCTCTCATCTCATAAATCCACTTGATCACTTCCTGGTTTGCTAGTCCGTGTAATGGGCCAGCCAAACCATTCATTCCCGCAGCAAAACTCAAGAATGGATCACTCAATGCAGACCCCACCAAATGCGTAGTGTGTGCAGAAACATTTCCACCTTCATGATCAGCGTGAATGGTCATGTATAACCTCATCAATTCTTTGAAGCCTTCATCTTGGTAGCCCATCATATGGGCAAAATTGCCTGCCCAATCCAATAGACCATTGGGTTCAATGTGTTGGTTGTTCTTATATTTTCTTCGGTATATAAAAGCAGCAATCCTAGGAAGCCTTGCTATCAAATCTAATGAATCATCAAAAGTTGCATCCCAATAATTTTTCTTACTCATTCCTTCTCCATAGGCCTTTGCAAAATGACTTCCATTCTGTAGCGCCATAATACCAACAACAAACATCGTCATGGGATGCGATGTAACAGGCAATGCCTCTATGGTATCAAATACATAGTTCGGAACATGTGATCGTCTTTGTAAGGTTGAAGTGATAAGCTCGGCCTCATCAGAACTAGGAAGCTCTCCAAGCAACATCAAATGAAAAAGTGCTTCAGGTAGAGGTTCATTTCCACCTTTTGCCTTTGGCAACTTATCTTTCAGCTCAGGTATTGAGTATCCTCTAAACCTGATTCCCTCATTAGAATCAAGTAAAGAAGTTTCTGTTACCAAGCCTGTGATACCTCTCATGCCTTGGTAAATTTGAGAAAGTGTTACTTCTCCTACTACTTTATTTCCATGCTCCTTGAGCATTTGCTTAATCTCTGCACTAACAGTATCGGCTTTTGCTTTAAATCTTTCTTTGATCTCTTCCATGGTTACGAATTGAATCTACATTTTAGGATATCCAAAGGTAAACAAAGACGGTGAGCGATAAAAAGATTGTTGGGAATAATTAAATTATTTCGGAGCCTTTTTGTACAAATACACCGTGAGTACACCAAAGATTAAATTGGGTATCCACGCGGCCACATAGGGATCCAGATCCCCTTTGGTAGAAAATATAGTTGAAAAGCGGTCCGTCAGGATAAATACAGCACAAATAATGAATCCCAATGCCAGGTGAGCTCCACTACCACCCCTGATTTTTCTGCATGCAAGTACCGCACCAATGAGGGTAAGGAGCACTACTGCCACAGGCGATGAAGTTCTGTGCGCATTTTCCATCTCAAGCTCTTTTACCGTCTCTGATCCCCTCAGCCTTTCTTTCTCAATTCTTCTCTTGAGATCAGGGGAAATCATCCGCGATTGAAGGTATTCATCACGGTTCAAATCCACTGGCTCAAATGGCATCTTGCGATACAATTCATACTGAAAGGTTACATCCTCATTTAACCCGTTTATTTTTCTTTCAACTGCCCCATTTAATTTCCAAATTTTCTTGGCAGTATCCCAAGCAATATTGTCTGATCGAAGATTATAAACCACCTTATTCCCTTTCACAGTTTCCATAAAAAATGATCCCCCCACTTTAGTAAGTGTATCATAAAAGCGCATCCCTGCATAACTGAAGGAATCCGTTCTCATATAGATTCCAGTGTTAGAGGACTGGGGCATTGCGGAACGTATGTACTTGGCTTCAAATGACGTTCGAATGGCATTGGCCCTTGGAATGATATATGCATTTCCATACCAAAGCATCAGGGCCAAAAAAGTACCCCCAATCCAATAAGGCCTTAATATTCTCGAAAGACTAACCCCTGATGAAAGTATGGCAATAAACTCAGACCTATTTGCCATTTTTGAAGTGAAGAAAATCACTGAAATAAACACAAACAATGGAAAGAGCATGGCAACAATATGCGGGATAAAGCCAATATAATAACCATAGAAAATTTCACCAGTGCTCAGGTTGGAGCGGGCAAAATCGTCTGTGTGCTCACTAATGTCGATCACCGTACTAATTAGGGTGAGCAAAATAAGTGAGAAGAAAAAAGTAGAAAGAAAATTCTTCAGGATATACCAATCAATCTTTCGCATACCAACCCTGCAAAAGTATCATTTATTCCTTTCCCAACCACTTGGCATAATTTTCTAGGCACCTTTTCCTTGCAAACTCGTGCTGAACCATAGGAGCAGTATATTGAAGAGAATCAAATTCAGGCACCCATTTGCGAATGTATTCGGCTTTTTTATCAAATTTTGCAGTTTGTAAAGCAGGATTAAAAATCCTAAAATAAGGCGCAGCATCGCAGCCAGAACCGGCTGCCCATTGCCAGCCTCCATTATTTGAAGCCAAATCAAAATCCAATAATTTAGATGCAAACCAAGCC
>JBFYPP010000019.1:0-17218 GCA_041303255.1 Chitinophagia bacterium
TTAAATAAAGCGGCCAATATTATTGGTCAGACCATGCAATACCATCCACATGGTGATGCCAGTATCCAAGATGCGTTGGTGAATCTCGGTCAAAAAGACCTTATGGTAGACACCCAGGGCAATTGGGGTGATGTTCGTACCGGAGATGATGCTGCAGCTGCTAGGTATATAGAAGCGAGGTTGAGTAAATTTGGACTAGAAGTTGCATTCAATGCAAAAACCACCCAATGGCAATTGAGTTATGATGGCAGGAAGAAAGAACCTGTTCATTTGCCCGTGAAATTTCCGCTGCTGCTTGCACAAGGCGCTGAAGGAATTGCAGTTGGATTATCTACAAAAATTTTACCCCATAATTTTATTGAACTAATTGATGCATCAATAAAGTATTTAAAAGGTAAAAAATTCGAATTCTTCCCTGATTTTCAGACTGGGGGAATGATTGATGTTTCTAATTATACTGATGGAAAGAGAGGTGGAAGGATAAAATGCAGGGCGCATATTTATGAAGTGGATAAAAAATGCATTGCAATAAAAGATGTTCCTTACGGGGTTACAACCACCCAATTGATGGAGTCTATTGTAAAAGCAAATGATCAGGGTAAAATAAAAATCAAGAAAGTAACAGACAATACCGCCGCTGAAGTAGAAATTTTAGTGGAATTGGCTGCCGGTATATCTGCTGATAATACCATTGATGCACTTTATGCATTTACCGATTGTGAAGTGAGTATTGCGCCAAATGCCTGTGTTGTTGTGGAACATAAGCCGCAATTTATTACGGTTTCTGATTTGTTAAGATTGTCGGCCGACAATACCAAAGAATTACTCAAGCAGGAACTAGAAATCAGGCTGTCTGAATTACAGGAGAAATGGCATTTTACCTCTCTTGAGCGAATTTTCTTTGAAGAAAAAATTTACAAGGAATTAGAAAAGAAACACGAAGATTGGGAGCGGGTTTTGCAAGCCATTCAAGATGCCTTTGGGCCCTTTAAAAAATTATTTAAGCGTGATGTAACCCGGGAGGACATCATCAAATTAACAGAAAAGCCAGTCCGTAGGATTTATAAGTTGGATATTGATGAATTAAATATCCAGATTAACAACATCGATTCAGAAATGAAATTGGTGATACAAGACCTTGCAAACCTGAACGATTATGCAATTTCTTATTTTGAGGGACTTAAGGTAAAGTATGGGAAAGGAAAAGAGCGTAAAACTGAAATCAAGCCATTTGATGTTATTCAGGCACGCCAAGTTGCAATTGCCAACGTTAGGTTATATATGAATCGTTCAGAAGGCTTTATTGGAACCAGTCTAAAAAAAGATGAGTTCATTACAGAGTGTTCAGATTTAGATGATATTATAGTCTTCACTCGAAGGGGCATCATGAAGGTGGTGAAAGTAGACGATAAGGCATATATTGGCAAGGAGATCATCCACGCTGCAATTTTTCAAAAAACTGATGAAAGGCTAACGTATAACATGATTTATACGGATGGTGAAACTGGCATTTCTTATGCCAAACGATTTAATGGTATAACCCGTGATAAGGAGTATGACCTAACGAAAGGAAGTGATAAGTCTAAAGTAAATTATTTTACAGCCAATGCAAACGGAGAAGCAGAGTCTGTTGTTGTTGTTTTGAGCCCCAACTGCAGTGCCCGAATCAAACAATTGGATTTTGATTTTACCGTACTTGATATCAAAGGAAGAAATTCTGTCGGAAACCAGGTTACCAAATACCCAGTGAAGAATGTCAAGCTAAAAGTTGCAGGGAAATCCACGTTGGGTGGAAAAGAACTCTGGTTTGATGATGTTTTTGGTAGGTTGAATACAGAGGAAAAAGGGACTTATCTTGGCAGTTTTCAGCCAGGAGATTCAGTTTTTACTGTTTACCAAGATGGCACTTACCAGTTAACGGGTACGGAGCTCACACAACGATTCGATAGTGAATCGCTTGTGCAAATTGAAAAATTTGATCCTCTCAAAATTGTGACTGCCATCTACCTCGATAAAGAAAAATTACAATTCAACGTAAAACGTTTCAAAATTGAGACCACAACAATGAATACCAAATTCAGTTTTATCAAAGAGGGTGATGGCAATTATCTGGAGGCGGTGAGTACTGCGGTAAAACCAATAGCAGTGATTACGTCTGGTAAGGGTGCGCAGAGCAGGACTTCCAAGGTAAAAATTGCTGATTTTGTTGAGATCATGGGATGGAAAGCAATCGGGAATAAACTTACTGATTATACTAAGAGTACGGAAATCGTCTGGCAAGATGACGAGGGGAATAAAAAACAGGCAGAACTATTTTGATGCCAATTGATGGTGTATTTATCCAGAAAAACCTGATTGTTTCAGAAAAGTTATATTTGTAATTGTAACATCAACCTAAAACGATGCCTTTAAAACGAGAAGAAGATTTTAACGAACAATTGTCCGGCGCATTGCCTGAGCAAGAGTCTACTTCAAACAGCTGGTTTAAGAGAAGAAAAAAGGGTATTAGCACGTCTACCGCTGAAAAGAAAGAAGTGCCCGATGGTTTATGGACCATGTGCCCAGTTTGCAAATATACCTGCACTTCGATAGAGCTGAGGGAGAACTTATCCGTTTGTCCAAAATGTGACCACCACCACAGAATAGGAAGTGGAGAATATTTTGAAATCCTTTTTGACGACAATGACTATACTGAACTATTTACTGAAATTAAGTCGATAGATTTCTTGGGCTTTAATGATCTTAAACCTTACAAAAAGAGGTTGGATGAAGCCTATGCAAAAACCGGATTGAACGATTCAATTTCTTCGGCAATTGGAAAAGTAGGAGGTCATTCATTGTTGATTTGCTGCATGGATTTCAATTTTATTGGTGGATCATTGGGAAGTGTAATGGGAGAAAAAATTGCCAGATCTGCTGATTATTGTTTGGCGCATAAGATACCCTTCATGATTATCAGCAAAAGCGGTGGAGCTAGAATGATGGAGAGTGCATTTTCGTTGATGCAATTACCAAAAACCCTGGGAAAAATCAGCAGACTAGCTGTTGCTGGAATACCCTATATTTCTCTTTGTACTGACCCCACTTATGGAGGAACAACTGCCTCTTTTGCAATGGTAGGGGATATCAATATAGGTGAACCTGGAGCTATGATTGGCTTTGCTGGTCCACGTGTAATTAAGGAGACAATCAAAAAAGACCTGCCCGAAGGATTCCAAACTTCAGAGTTTGTTTTGGAACATGGGTTTTTGGATATGATTGTGAATAGAAAAATGCTCAAAGAAAGATTAGCGGTGTTACTTGGTTTGTTTTCAAGCTGAATCATGCCTATTTTTTATTATGGCCTCATTACAACAACATGGAGTTAAGAAACAAATCTGCCACTTTCGAATATTTTATCGAAGAGAAATTCGATGCAGGTATGATTTTGACGGGAACAGAGGTAAAAGCCATTAGAGATGGAAGTGTAAGTTTTAGTGACAGCTACTGCTTACTAGATAAAGGTGCACTTTATATCAAGGGGTTACATATTGCGCACTACGCTTTTGGCAGCTATGCAAACCACAACCCAACAAGAGAAAGAAAGCTTTTACTAAAGAAGAAAGAATTAAATAAGCTCGCACAGAAATTAAAGGACAAAGGGTACACAATCATTCCGCTTAAGATTTTTTTCAATGAAAGGGGATATGCCAAAATTCAAATTGGTCTAGGTAGGGGTAAAAAGCTCCATGATAAACGTGAATCCATCAAGCAAAGAGAGTCTGATAGAGAAATTAAGCGGTATGTTAAATAGGTTTCAAATTATTTTTGGAATTGTTTGCAGAATAATTGAAATTTGAACAAATGAAAATAATTAATACAAATAACGGTTGGCATATTGTCCCTTTAAAGGGGTAGCTAGCTTGTTGTCTGTCAGCATAGTTATAGCCCCGAATTTCGGGGCTTTTTTTTTAACTCAAGTGAAAATGAAAAAAATACAGCTGAGCACTTCTGTCCATAAAATGGCAGCCGACCTTTATACTCCCGTGGGCATCTATTTACGATTAAGAGATAAGTTTCGGGATACAATTCTGTTAGAAAGTACTGACCACCACACTACTGAGAATAGCTTTTCCTTTATTGCCATCAATGCCATAGGAGGAATTGAAATCGCAAATCAAGAAGAAGTAGAATTCAAGTATCCAGGTTCACTACCAGTCCGTTCCTCATTTTCCAGTGATGCAGTTTCAGATTTGCTTTGGAACTATATGCAAGGCTTCCAAGTTGAAGAAGGAGATAAAGAAGTAAAATTTGCACAAAGACTTTTTGGTTATACTTGTTATGATGCTATTCCGTTTTTTGAAACGATTAAATTTTCAGCGCAACCCTATCAACCATCCCGTGTGGGTAACGGTTTTTTGAACGCTGATACAACAGCGATTCCGCTGATGCGTTACAGGCTCTATCAATATGTAATTGCTATTGATCATTTCAGAGATGAATTGTTCTTATTGGAAAATCATATTGAAGGTATTCAAGGAGATAAAAAAGCTGTAGAGAAGATCATTTGCAGCAGAGATTTACCTCAATTCCCGTTTGAGCTGGATGGCCCCGAACAATCTAACCTCAACGATAATGCATATTTAGAGATGGTCGCCAAAGGAATTGCGCATTGCTTCAGGGGAGATGTTTTTCAAATTGTATTAAGTAGACGGTTTGAACAAAAGTTCAAGGGAGATGAATTTAACGTATACAGAGCCCTAAGGATGATTAATCCATCACCTTACTTGTTCTACTTTGATTATGGGGAATATAAATTGATGGGATCTTCTCCTGAAAGCCAAATCATCATTGCCAATGGCAAAGCGATTGTTCATCCTATTGCGGGTACTTTCAAAAGAACAGGTAATGACCTTACAGACAAATTGGAAGCAGAAAGATTGTTGGTGGATCCAAAAGAGAATGCAGAACATGTAATGTTGGTGGATCTTGCTCGAAATGATTTAAGTAGAATCTGTGAAAATGTACAGGTTTCACACTACCGAGAAGTAAAATACTATTCCCATGTAATTCATCTAGTGAGTGAAGTGACTGGTACAGTTCCCGAAAATGCCAATCCATTTTTGTTGATGGGCAAAACCTTTCCTGCTGGTACCTTAAGTGGTGCTCCTAAATTTAAGGCGATGGAGTTGATCAATAAATATGAAAAAACAGCAAGGTCATTCTATGGTGGCGCCATTGGTTACATCGGTTTTGATGGCACCTGTAATCAAGCCATTTTAATAAGAAGTTTTCTAAGTAAAGCCAATACTCTTTTTTATCAAGCAGGCGCCGGTATTGTTTCCTCAAGTATCCCAGAAAACGAGTTGCAGGAAGTGAACAATAAGCTTGGGGCTTTGAAGAAAGCGGTTGGTTTTGCAACTGAAATGAATAGAAAATGAAATCATTAATAGATAAATAACCAAACAGTGAGTAAAATTTTGATACTGGATAATTACGATTCTTTTACCTATAATTTGGTGCAAATGGTAGAGAACATCATGAAAGAAAAAGTGGCTGTTTTCCGAAATGATGAAATTTCACTTGATCAGGTAGATGGGTTTGATAAAATTATACTCTCACCCGGACCAGGAATACCCAATGAAGCG
Source organism: Chitinophagia bacterium (assembly GCA_041303255.1). GTDB lineage: Bacteria > Bacteroidota > Bacteroidia > Chitinophagales > Chitinophagaceae > Pollutibacter. Next base: position 5,628 of record JBFYPP010000019.1, read on the forward strand.
GGCATACTTTTACCTTTAATTAAACAATATGCCGCATCGAAATCTATCTTGGGCGTTTGTTTGGGTCATCAGGCAATTGGCGAGGCTTTTGGAGGAAGGTTGACTAACCTCACCCGTGTTTTTCATGGGGTAGCTACCAAAATTAAATTGAAGAATGACTTGGAGAAATCTGCGTTTATCAACGATTGGTTTAAGGGGTTGGATAATGAAATAGAGGTTGGACGCTATCACAGTTGGGTTATTGATGAAGAAGAATTTCCGAAAGAATTAGAAGTAACATCATGGGATGAAAATGGAATGATTATGTCTTTAAAACACCATGTTTATGATGTACAAGGTGTTCAATTTCATCCGGAAAGTCTATTGACGCCCTTGGGAAAGACAATGATTGAGAATTGGTTAAATCCTTGTCAAGATTTTTAATATTTGAAAAAATGAAGAAGATTTTAAACTTTCTTTTTGAACACCAGACTTTGTCTCAAAGTGAATCAAAACAAGTATTGCTTAATGTAGGTAAGGGTGTATATAATGAACATGAATTGAGTGCATTCATTTCTGTCTACTTGATGCGGACAATTACTTTAGAGGAACTAGTTGGTTTTAGAGAGGCATTGTTAGAGATGTGTATTGCATTGGATTTTGAAGATAGAAAAGTGATGGATATTGTTGGGACAGGTGGTGATGGGAAAAATACATTTAATATTTCAACACTTGCTTGCTTTGTTGTGGCTGGTACTGGTCAACAAGTTGCCAAACATGGCTCCTATGGTGCCAGTTCCATTAGTGGGGCATCTAACCTCATGGAATCTCTTGGTTACAAGTTTAAAAACGATGCAGCTGCTCTAAAAAGAGAAATCGATGAATCCAATATGTGTTTTTTACATGCACCGGTTTTTCATCCTGCTTTAAAAACAGTAGCGCCAATTCGCAAAAACCTCGGCGTTAGAACTTTCTTCAATCTTTTAGGTCCAATGGTTAACCCATCAAATCCTGCTTATCAGCTGGTAGGCGTTTATAACCTTGAAATCTCTCGCATATACAATTACTTACTGCAACGTGAAAACCGTTCATATGCCATCATTCATTCTTTGGATGGGTATGATGAGGTTTCATTGACAGCGGATGTCAAAATGATTACCAAAGCAGGGGAATCAATTTTGACTCCACTTCAATTGGGAAAGCAATATGTGAATCAGCTTGATCTACATGGGGGTGATACCATTGAAGCTGCCGCACAAATCTTCATGAATATATTAAAAGGGAAAGGCACAGCAGCGCAGAATGCTGTGGTTACGGCCAATGCAGCATTGGCCTTACTCATTACCGATAAGTATACAGATTACGAAACAGCACGCTTTGATGCATCCGAAAGTTTATTGGGTGGAAAGGCATTTGAAGTATATAAAAAATTAATAGCGCTACAAGCTTAGGTTATGAGTATACTCGATAAAATAGTTGCAAGAAAAAAAGAATGGGTAAATTCCCAAAAGCAGCTTGTGCCTCTTTCAGCGCTTGAAAAATCTGAAATGTACCAGAGATCTCCGCTTTCCCTTTCCTCAACAATATCAAGTGGCAAAGGCTCAGGGATTATTGCAGAGTTTAAAAGAAAGTCACCTTCCAAGGGCAATATAAATATAACAGCAGAAGTAGTTGAAGTAACCCAGGGTTACCAACTCAATGGGGCTTCAGCAGTTTCCATTCTTACCGATGTTGATTTTTTTGGAGGTAGCGACCAAGACCTAATTGCAGCAAGACAACAACTCTCAATACCAATTCTTCGAAAAGATTTCGTTATTGATGAATACCAAATTCATGAGGCCAAAGCAATGGGTGCAGATTTGATACTCCTTATAGCAGCTTGTTTAACTCCAGCAGAAGTTTATTCATATTCTCAATTGGCAAATGAGCTTGGCTTGGAGGTTCTTTTGGAGCTGCATGACGATGAGGAGCTTGCGCATATTTGTAGTACAGTTCAATTTGTTGGAATCAACAACCGCAGCTTAAAAACTTTTGACGTAGATGTTCAGCGTAGTTTAAGAATGGCTGCAGCTATTCCATCTCAATATATTAAAGTAGCTGAAAGCGGAATTGATGATCCTGCTCAGGTTCTTTTGTTCAAAGAAAACGGATACCAAGCTTTTCTTATAGGTGAAAACTTCATGAAAAACACAGATCCTGGAACCGCCTTGGGTGAATTCATAAATCAAATCAAATTATAATGCTGATTAAGGTTTGTGGCATAACAAGTGTTGAACAATTAAAAGACCTCCAATTATTGGGGGTTGACTATGCGGGGTTGATTTTTTATCCTAATTCTCCAAGATATGTAGACAAGCATAAAATGCAAGCATCAGAAACAAAAGCGCACCAAATAAGCATTAGAAAAATTGGTGTTTTTGTTAACGAAGATGAGCGCAATTTACCAAGGTTAGTTGATGATTGGGGACTTGAAATGGTTCAACTGCATGGAGAGGAAACCCCAGCCTATTGCGAGCGAATCTCAAAACAGGTAAAGGTTATAAAAGCATTTCGAGTAGGTATGGTCGACGATATTGAATTAATGGTTAGTCAGTACAGGGAGGTTGTTGACTATTTTTTATTCGACACAATGGGTGAGAAGTATGGGGGAACTGGTAAACAATTCGATTGGAATTTGGTTAGTAATGCAGTATTAAACAAGCCTTATTTCCTTAGTGGTGGTATTGGTGCTGAACAGGATAAAGAATTAAAAAAGTTTGCTAGTACACAAAAAGACCTCCATGCCGTTGATGTGAATAGTAGATTTGAAGTATCACCGGGTATAAAAAATATGGGTTTGATTCGAGATTTTGTTCAAAGTATAAAAAATAACGCATGTCTATAAAAAGTTTTTCTGTTCCTGATATAGAGGGCTATTATGGTGATTTTGGAGGAGCGTTCATTCCTGAGATGTTATACCAGAATGTAGAGACTTTAAAAGGGGCTTACTTGGACATCTACCAAGATCCGTTGTTTCAAAAGGAATACCACGAGTTGCTAAGAGATTATGTTGGGCGTCCAACTCCTCTCTTTTATGCAGCGCGACTAAGCGCCAAGCATGACACAAAAATTTATCTTAAACGAGAAGATCTTTGTCATACTGGCGCACACAAAATAAACAATACAATTGGTCAGATTTTATTGGCTATTCGTTTGGGTAAAAAAAGAATCATCGCTGAAACCGGAGCCGGTCAGCATGGTGTTGCTACAGCAACAGTCTGCGCTTTGAAGGGAATGGAATGTATTGTGTACATGGGTGAAAAAGACATTAAACGTCAGGCACCAAACGTTGCTAGAATGAAAATGCTTGGAGCAAAAGTTATACCTGCAACCAGCGGTAGTAAAACCTTAAAGGATGCAACCAATGAAGCAATTCGCGATTGGATTAATAATCCTGTAGACACCCATTATATCATTGGCTCAGTAGTCGGTCCACATCCATATCCTGATATGGTAGCGAGATTTCAGTCGGTGATTAGTGAAGAGATCAAAGCTCAACTGTTCGAAAAAGAAGGCAATGCTCTTCCTACGCGCGTTATTGCCTGTGTAGGTGGAGGAAGTAATGCCGCAGGAGCATTTTATCATTTTTTAGATGAACCACAAGTGGAAATTGTGGCTGTTGAAGCTGCTGGTCATGGCGTAAATAGCGGCATGAGTGCTGCAACTACACAATTGGGTGTTGCGGGTATCTTACATGGAAGCAAGAGTATTGTGATGCAAACAAAAGATGGACAAGTAGTGGAGCCGCATAGCATTTCAGCCGGACTAGATTATCCAGGTATTGGTCCAATGCATGCGCATCTATTTACTTCAGGAAGGGGTGTGTTTTTAAGTGCAACAGACCAAGAAGCAATGCAGTCTGCATTTGAAATTTCTAAATTGGAAGGGATCATTCCCGCTCTTGAAACTGCACATGCATTTTCAGTGCTCAGTCAAATTAAATTCAATAAAAATGATATTAATGTTATTTGTCTAAGTGGCAGAGGTGATAAAGACCTTGAAACTTACATGAATGCATTAGATGATTAATACAGTTTGTTATGGGAAGAATTGAAGAGTTGTTTAGTAGAAAGCCCAATGGCGTTTTGAATGTTTATTTTACTGCAGGATACCCAACATTAGAAAGTACCCTAGAGGTAATGAAGGGCATTCAAAATGGGGGAGCTGATTTAATAGAAATTGGAATGCCCTATAGCGATCCATTAGCAGATGGTCCAGTTATACAAGAAAGTAGCGCTGTTGCACTTGAAAATGGCATGTCTATTGAAAAGCTATTTGATCAACTGAAAGCGTTTAGACAGGAAATTACTTTGCCCGTTGTTTTAATGGGGTATATGAATCCAGTATTGCAATATGGGTTTCAAAAATTTTGTGCACAAGCTGCTGAGGTTGGTGTTGATGGCTTGATACTTCCAGATTTACCCGCATATGAATTTGAGAATGGTTTTGGAGAGATTGTAAAACTTAACGGCCTGGATTTCATTTTTTTGGTGACACCTGAAACCAATGAAGACCGTGTACGAAAACTAGATGCACTCAGCTCTGGGTTTGTGTATGCGGTGTCCTCATCTTCTACTACAGGCAAAGAAAAAGATTTTGATCATGTTGTGGCTTACCTAGATAGGTTGAAGTCCTATGGTCTTAAAAATCCGTTTTTGGTAGGATTTGGAATAAAGGATAAAGCTTCTTTTGATTTTGTGAAGCCTCATGCAAATGGAGCAATTATTGGATCTGCTTTTATAAAGGCCTTGCACAACGCAAATGACCCTGGTATTGTTGCTGAAGATTTTGTGAGGAATGTTCTTAATGAAGAAAAATGAATATTGCAATATTAAAATACAATGCAGGTAATGTAAGGTCTGTTCAAATTGCACTAGAGCGCCTGGGCATTGTGGCTACACTTACGGATGACCATGACGTTCTTCTTTCTGCGGATCGGGTAATTTTTCCAGGCGTAGGTGAAGCCAGTTCAGCCATGAAATATTTGCAGGACAGAAAATTAGATAAACTACTTATCGATTTAAAACAGCCTGTGTTGGGTATTTGTTTAGGTATGCAATTGATGTGTTCCTATAGTGAAGAAAATGACACAACCTGTCTAGGACTCTTTGAGGAAACAGTCAGAAAGTTTAAATCAACGGAAGCAGGAGAAAAAATTCCTCAAATTGGATGGAATACAATAGAATGTTTGAATTCGCCTCTTTTTAATGGAATTGAAGATGGCGCTTATTGTTATTTTGTACATGGATACCGTGCAGAGAAAGGCATCCATACCATTGCTGAAACAAATTATTGTGGAAGCTACAGTTCTGCTTTGCAAATAAGAAACTTTTATGGAGTACAGTTTCACCCAGAGAAAAGTGCTGCCGTTGGGTCTAAGATTTTAGAAAATTTTATCAATATACCATCCTGATGCAAATAATTCCGGCAATCGATATCATTGGAGGAAAATGTGTTCGACTCACTGAAGGTGATTATGCATCTAAAACTGAGTATGCTGCTAGTCCGCTTGAAATGGCCAAGACCTATGCTTCTTTCGGATTCAAACGTGTTCATCTGGTTGATCTAGACGGAGCTAAGTTGGGTAAGGTGGTAAATTGGAAAGTTTCGGAAGAAATCGCAAAACAAACTTCCCTTTCCATTGATTTTGGGGGAGGTGTAAAAACGAAAACTGAAGTAGAACAAATTTTGGGATTGGGGATTAATTATGTTACCGTGGGTAGCATTGCTGCAAAAGACCCAGAAGAGTTTAAGCGCTGGATTATGCATTTTGGTGGAGATAAATTTTTGTTGGGTGCAGATGTGCGAAACAATAAAATCATGACTGGCGGTTGGTTAGAGGAAACAAAGATTGATATTTTTGATTTTATTGAAAGCTATGTCCAACTAGGGTTGGTCAATTTTTTCTGTACAGACATCAGTAAAGACGGCAAGTTAATGGGACCTTCTTTTTCGCTTTATTCTGAAATTATTGAACGATTTCCGGGAATACAACTGATAGCAAGTGGTGGTGTTTCTTCGATGGATGATTTAATTGAATTGCGGCAAATAGGTTGCTCTGGGGCGATTATTGGTAAGGCTATTTATGAAAATAAAATTGCTCTGCAAGATTTGGCATCTTTCAATGTACAAACTAAATAAAATGTTGACAAAGAGGATTATACCTTGTTTAGATATTAAGGATGGGAGAACTGTGAAAGGGACAAACTTTGTGAATTTGCGTGATGCTGGCGATCCCGTCGCATTGGCTTCTTTATATGCAGAACAAGGTGCAGACGAGTTGGTTTTTCTTGATATTACTGCAACAAACGAAAAAAGAAAAACACTTTCTGCACTTGTTGAAAAAGTTGCGCATACGATTAATATACCATTTACGGTCGGAGGTGGAATTTCATCTATCGAAGATGTACGTATTTTATTGGATTGTGGAGCTGATAAAGTTTCAATAAATACTGCCGCATTCAATTCACCCGAATTGATCAACCGCTTGGCTGGGGAATTTGGTAGTCAGTGTGTTGTTGTAGCTATTGATGCAAAGCGACAGGATGATGGTGAATGGTATGTCTACTTAAATGGGGGTAGGAAACCTACCGAGTTTACTTGCCTTAATTGGGCAAAAGAAGTGGTAAGCAGGGGTGCGGGAGAGATTTTACTTACTTCAATGGATCACGATGGTACCAAAGCGGGTTTTGCATTAGAAATAACCACGCTACTGTCAAGGTCAGTTGGCGTACCCATCATTGCCTCAGGTGGTGGAGGTAAACCTGAGCACTTTTATGATGTTTTAAATGGTTGTGCAGACGCGGCGCTTGCAGCCAGTGTTTTTCATTTTGGGGAGATTCGGATTCCAGAATTAAAGACCTATTTGAAAAACAGGCATATTCCCGTGCGATAAAAATGATTTAATTTTGTTTGGATGAATATTGCATTTGATAAGTTTTCAGATAAGCTTGTTCCAGCTGTGGTACAGGACAGTAAAACATCCAAAGTGTTGATGTTGGGGTATATGAATAAAGAGGCTTTTGAGCAAACCTGTTCTAGCGGAAAGATTACTTTTTTCAGTAGGTCTAAGTCTAGGTTATGGACAAAAGGAGAGGAGAGCGGTAATTTTTTAATGCTTGTTTCCTATGCATTAGATTGTGATGGCGATGCACTCTTGTTTAAAGCTGCACCAACTGGTCCAATTTGCCATACCGGTTCAGATACTTGTTGGAATGAGTTAAATGTGCATGAAGGGTTTCTGGGATACCTGGAATCCGTTATCGAAGAGAGAAAGTCTGCAGGGGATAAAAATTCTTATGTAAAATCACTGTTTGAAAAAGGGATCAATAAAATTGCCCAAAAAGTTGGAGAAGAGGCGGTGGAATTGGTGATTGAGGCAAAGGACAATAACAAGGATAAATTCCTTAATGAAGGAGCTGATCTGCTGTTCCATTATTTACTTTTACTTAACAGTAAAGGGCATACATTAGACGAAGTAATTGAGGTACTTAAAAATAGACATCAGAAATGAAATATTTATTATTGATTTTATTGGCATTGCCCTACATGTCTTTTGCTCAGGGTGGAAAGTTCAGCATCAGAGGAAGCATCAAAGGGTTAAAGGACAAAACCGAATTGATTTTAAAGAATGAGGAACAGACTCCAGTAACATTGGCGACTTTCAAGTCTACCGGTGAAAAATTTGAGACCAGTGGTATGATCACTGAACCTGGTTTATACCAACTTGGCATAAAAGATTCTCAGCAAAAATTGATGATTTTTTTAGACGCCTCTACTATCACAATTGAAGGGGACTTGCTTGTATTACAAAATGCAAAAGTTACTGGATCTAAATCTCATGATGATTTCGCATTATTCAACTCAACCTTTAATCCTTTGTTTGCAAAGCTTTCTTCGTTTGCACAAAAATTAAATTCAGGCGACAAAGATGTTGATGGAGCTATTCGTAAATCCTACACTGAGGTGGTTTCAGAAGTGAATACAAAAACGGACGAGTATATTAATGCGCATAACAATTCACCCGTTGCTCCCTTTGCATTGTTGGTTATGATGCAGTTGAATGATGATCCAGCTATTATGGAACAGCGGTTGTCTAAAATTACTGATGAAGCCAAAATGAATTATTTTGGAAAATCAGCATTGAAGCTGGTTGAAGATGCAAAGTTTGCATCTGTTGGAACTGAAGCACCAGATTTTGTTCAACAAGACCAAGATGGGAAAGATATTAAGTTGTCATCTTTCAGGGGGAAATATGTTTTGGTTGATTTTTGGGCAAGCTGGTGCGGACCATGTCGCCAAGAGAATCCAAACGTAGTAAATGCCTTCAATAGATACAAAGACAAGAATTTTACCGTTTTTGGGGTTTCCTTAGATAGAGCGAGAGATCCATGGTTGAAAGCAGTAAAGGATGATAATTTAACTTGGACGCAGGTAAGCGATTTAAAATTTTGGAGTAATGCTGTTGCTGTGCAATATAAAATACAAAGCATACCACAGAATTTTTTAATTGATCCAAACGGTATCATTGTTGCAAAAAATCTCCGAGGGGAAGAATTGCAATCAAGACTTGCGTCTCTACTGAACAAATAATTAGAAATAGACATCTTCGATCAAAAAGAAGCTTGGTTTATCATAGGCATCTAATGTAATGGATAAGATATCAAATCGGATCCACCTGAAGCCTTTGTTCCTTCTAATGTAGGCTGTTCCAGCAGAAATAAAATAGCGCAATTTATTTTTATCAACCAAGTCTTCAGGATAACCATATATACTCGTTCTTCTGGTTTTTACTTCAATAAAATGGAGTTTTTCTTCTTTAATTGCAATAATGTCTATTTCCCATTTTCCAAATCGCCAATTGACTTCTTTGATAAAATAATCGTGTTGTTCTAGCCAATTTTTTGCAAGAGATTCCCCCAATTTGCCTGTTTCATTGTGTTTTGCCATATCTACTAATCAATTAACTTTGAAAATAGGATCAGGCAAATTTTAAATTTCAAGAAATGTACAGACTAGAAGGCAGAATACAACACTATGCTTGGGGCGGAAATACTTTCTTGCCAACGTGTTTAGGTCAAAACAACAATGAGGGTTTACCCTTTGCAGAATATTGGTTAGGTGTACATCCGGGTGCACCTGCTATTGTTCATTTGGGCAATCGTGCAACCACAACCTTGGTTTCTCTGGTCAATTCTGATAAATTGAGGCATCTTGGAAATCCTACCTCTAATAAATTTAATGGACTGCCTTTTTTATTAAAAATCTTGGATGTAAAAGACATGTTGAGCATTCAAGTTCATCCAAATAAATCAATGGCTGAAATTGGCTTTGAGCGTGAAAACCAATTGGGAATTCCATTAACGTCTCCTCATCGAAACTATAAAGACAATAACCATAAGCCAGAAATGATGGTGGCACTGAGTGAATTTTGGCTCTTACATGGGTTTTCAAACCAAATTGCTCATACACTGGATACGTATGATTTCTTGAAACCTTTTAAAAGTCTATATGAAGAAAAAGGAATAAAAGGTCTTTATGGGCACCTATTGAATTTGCCTCAGCAAGAAGTTAAGCTTGTTTTTGAGAAACATGCACAAATAATTATTCCGCTTTACCAAGCAGGAAAATTGCCTAAAACGGGTCCTGATTTTTGGGCCGCTCGTGCCATACTTAACCTTTGTAAAGATGGGGAGTACGACAAAGGCATTTTTTCCATCTATCTCATGAACATTCTACACTTAAAGAAAGGAGAAGGACTCTTTCAAGGCGCGGGGTTGCTGCATGCCTACCTAGAAGGACAAAATATTGAGTTGATGTCTAATTCAGACAATGTTTTGAGAGCAGGTCTTACCAATAAATACATCGATATTCCTGAGTTGCTGGCACAAACCTCTTTTGAGATTACAATTCCATCAGTGTTTCCTGCCAATACCATCGGTAGTCAGTTTTATCCGATTGAGTCGGAAGATTTTTCTTTACAGCGAATAAGGCTTTCTTCGAAGGAACAAACGCAGATGAAGTTTGCTGGTCCATCAATTTTTCTTGTAATGGAAGGTGAAGCTGAATGGCAGGGAGAGGTGTCTACATGCTCAAACGGAGTAGCAGCTTTTTTTGTTGAACCTAATGAGCAGATTACAGTAAAAGCATGTACAGAATTAGACCTGTTCATTGCCACGGTACCCATCTAATCTACACTATGCACATCATGAGGAAAACTGTTGTTGCTGATTCAATACTTCTACTAGCATAAATTCCTATTTTTGTACAAATTCAGAATATGAAATTGAATAAATATACATTGCTCTCTTTTTTGATGTTGGTTTTTCTTGCGGCGCTATACAGGGCAATACCTGGTCGTCCTTGGGGGTTTGCTCCACAATTTGCAATGGCAATATTTGGAGGAGCTGTTTTTGCGGATAAGAAGCTTTCTTTTTTACTACCTATATTGTCTTTGTTGATATCCGATGTTGTATATGAATTCCTATACATCAATGGTCTTTTTGAAATAAGAGGATTCTATGAGGGTATGTGGTTAAATTATTTATTGTTTGGATCCTTAACCATAGTAGGATTCTTCATTAATCCAGCTAAAGTAAGTTCCATTGCCAAAGGGGCATTTGCAGCACCCACACTTTTTTTTCTTGTTTCTAATTTTGCTACTTGGGTTAGTAATGGAGGATTTCAGCGCGGCAAGACCTTCAGTGGTTTGATGCAAACCTATATTGATGGAATTCCTTTCTATGCAAACAGCGTTGTTGCTACAGTTGTGTTCGGTGCGTTTTTATTTGGAGTAAATCACATGATGGCTGGGAAGCTGATTAAGTCAAAGGCTTAAAGCCACTATCTTCTATAAGATTTTTTCCGTCAGCAGCACTTGTTGCAAGTTCATCACACCTTTGGTTGTAAGGATTGCTTGCATGTCCTTTTACCCAAATAAACTTAATTTGGTGTTCTCTAGATAGGGAATAGTATGTTCTCCATAGATCTGGATTTTTCTTTCCTCCCTTAAAATCTGTGGCTATCCATTTGTCTAACCATTTCTCCATTACAGCCTGGACTACATACTTGCTATCGGAGTAAATTTCGATATTGAGTCCAGGTCGTTTGAGTAAAGAGAGTGCTGCAATTACTGACATCAACTCCATTCTGTTATTCGTGGTATACGTGTATCCCTGTGAAATTTCTTTTACATATCCCTTCCACATCAAGATTGCACCATAACCACCTCTGCCAGGATTTCCCCTAGCAGCTCCGTCAGTATATATGGTTAGCCCATTGGTGTTGATCATTCAACTACAGTAACCTTGATGGTATTGGTGGGTAAATGAAGCTCAACAGGTGTGCTTCCCGTGTTTACTACAACTTGTCCCTTTTTAATAAATCCTCTTTCTTTTAAAATTTGGATTTGATCAGCAATGATTTGATCATATCCAGCTTCTTCATCGTAGAAAAAAGCCCTAACTCCCCAGCTTAAACTGAGTTGATTAACCAGACTTTTCTCTTTTGTGAATACAAAAAGATTTGATTTTGGACGATAACTGCTAAGTACGAAGCCAGTATAGCCTGTTTGT
>JBFYPP010000020.1:0-16876 GCA_041303255.1 Chitinophagia bacterium
ATCACCAACTGGGTTAGACATGGCCCAGATGTCCGAATTGTGGTGTGCTACCCAACCATCCACGCCATAAAAAGTTTTGGCAGTGACGGTCCCCGTTTTACTCAGGTTTTTGATAAACCCAAACAGCGGCTTGTGAAACTCAGAAAGATTCGCCGTTTCAGCTGCCCAATAATTCATTTCTGTATTGATGTTGATGGTGTAGTTGCTGCTCCAAGGTGGCCTCACTTGTTCGTTCCAAATACCCTGAAGGTTCATTGGGACCTCTGGTGTACGTGAAGCACTGATCATTAAGTAACGTCCAAATTGAAAATACAAGGATGCTAAATCGTTATCCACTGTGCCCTTCGCAAACTGCCTAAGTCTTTCATCGGTTGTAATGGACCTTCGATCTTTGTTTTCCAAATTCAATTGAACACGGTTGTAAAAAGATGAAAACTCTTGCACATGTTTCAATTTGATCTCTTCGTATTTCTTGCCTGTTATTTTTTTCAGGTGCTGATAAGAAATGCCTAATTCATCTTTCCCTTGCAAGGCAGGATTTTTATCGAACCCATTAAAGCTGGTGGCCAAAGAGACAAATAAAATGATTTCCGTTGCACCATTAACCATTAGTTTATCGCCGACCGTTTTGATTTTTCCATCGGTTTTATAAATGCCAGCATCCGCCACAAAACGCATGGACTTGGTGGAATCATATTGCACCGCATCATTTATATTCCCACGATAATTTGGCTCAGCCACCGAAGGAGCAATTCCTTTCATTTGTACCCTGTTCTTGAACAATAAGAATGCGCCAAGCTCTGCTTCCACTTTGTGGTTGAGTAAACTATTGAGCGACAGAGAAATGTTCATTTTGTTTTTGCCAGACGACTTTAACTTCATCATGAGCACTTGATCTGGATGAGACACAAATGTTTCTCTTGTATAATGTGTGGCATCTTCATCAAAACTCACTTGGTGCATGCCAGTATTGAGGTCTAATCTGCGTTTGTAATTACTAGCATCCTTTATTCCAAAATCAATGAATAAGTTGCCCAATGGTGCATAAGAAGAAGAGAATTTCCCTTGAATAAATCTGGTAAGACTATCTGCTTTTTTATAATCCTCTGCAAATAGTGCCGCACGAATCAATGGCAAATAGTTTTTTGCAGCTGGATTCATATTAGGATCAACAGGATACCCAGCCCATAATGTTGCTTCATTCAAGGAGATTCTTTCTTTTTCAACTCCACCATATACCATAGCACCTATTCTACCATTCCCTAATGGAAGTGCATCTTCAAAAACTTTTGCAGGTTTATCGTACCAAATAAAATCAGGACTAACCTTTTGTGCTTGAGTAAGTTGAAAAGAACAAAGGAGAAAGACAAAAAGCAATCGTTTCATTGTATTGTTTTATATCACTTGAAATCCATATGCATAAGGATCATCGTTGGGATCAATGGAAATAATATTATGTCCGTATATTTTTGCCCATCCCTCTATAGAAGGCCTCATGGCTGGTTTACCATCGACTGTCGTTTCTTCTTCAATTCTTCCAACGAATTTACTCCCAATGATACTTTCGTGAATAAACTCATCCCCCTTTTTCAATTTCCCCTTGGTATACCATTGTGCCATCCTGGCGCTGGTTCCAGTTCCACAAGGAGAACGATCAATGGCTTTATCTCCATAGAAAACAGCATTTCTTGCTGTAGATGTTGGATCGATTACTTCACCACACCAAAGTATGTGCGAACAGGAATGAATGGTAGGATTTTCTGGATGAACGAAAGTATATTTTGCATTGATGTTTTCTCTGAGTTTTCTTGCCATGCTGATCAGCTGGTCTGCAGTAAAAAATTGAAGTCCCTTGAAATTTTCTTGCACATCCACAATTGCATAAAAGTTTCCGCCATAGGCTACATCCACTTTAATGTGACCGAGTCCGGGACACTCCACTTCCAGATCTTGTTGGTCTAAATACCCTGGCACATTGGTGAGTTTTACGGAAGTCACTTTCGTCCCGACCATTGTATATTCGATTTCAACCAATCCCGCAGGTGCTTCCATTTTTATTTTACCCGCTTGTTTGGGTTTAACCAAGCCCGATTCGATTGCAGCTGTAATTGTTCCAATGGTTCCATGTCCACACATAGGCAGACAACCACTGGTTTCAATAAATAAAACAGCAAAATCATTTTGAGGATCGTGGGGTGGATACAAGATACTTCCGCTCATCATATCATGACCTCTCGGTTCAAACATCAACCCTTTTCGGATCCAGTCGTATTCTTTTAGAAAATGTTGCCTTTTCTCACTCATATTATTTCCTTCCAATGCGGGACCTCCTGATACAACCAAGCGGACAGGATTGCCGCAAGTATGTGCATCTACGCATTCAAAAACATGTCCGGTACATTCGTGAGAAACCTTAGAAAGAGGGAGAGAAAGAGGATTTGTAGCCATGGTCCTACAAATTAAATAAAATGAACGAAATTGCTTGAACAAAAGGAAGAGATATGGAAACTTATGGAAAGATTTTGTTGATTGCCATGCCTGTTTTTTTACTGTTGGTTTTGTTAGAGAAGTGGTATGGCTGGAAAACAGGGAAAGATACTGTAAGGGTGATGGACATGATTTCCTCTCTATCCTCTGGTGTTACCAATGTTACAAAAGATGTTTTGGGATTGAGTATTGCCATAATTAGCTATGAGTGGATGTATACCCATTTGGCAGTAACACATATAAAAGAGGGCGTTCTTGTTTATGTTGTTGCCTTCGTTGCTCTAGATTTTTCTGGCTACTTTATTCATCGCATTCAACACAGTACAAATATTTTCTGGAATGCACACATCATTCACCACAGTAGTGAAGAGTTTAATTTAGCGTGTGCATTACGTCAGAGTATTTCTGTGTTTTTTAGAATTTTTACTTTCTTTTTAATACCTGCGGCTTTATTGGGGGTTCCTGGAAACGTGATTGCCGTTGTTGCACCTTTGCATCTGTTTATTCAATTCTGGTACCATACACAATTGATTGATAGAATGGGATTTTTAGAAAAAATAATCGTAACCCCATCACACCACAGGGTTCACCATGCCATTAATCCAGAGTATCTCGATAAAAACTATTCGCAGGTATTTATCATTTGGGACAAACTCTTTGGCACATTTCAAGAAGAGCAAAAAAACATTCCACCGGTTTATGGAATTACAAGGCCAGTTGCTACTTGGAATCCTATAAAAATAAATTTTCAGCACCTTTTTTTATTAATCAATGATGCATGGAGAACAAAAAGCTGGTCGGATAAGCTTAAAATTTGGTTTATGCATACAGGATGGAGACCAACTGATGTTGAAGAAAAATATCCAGTTCATAAAATAGAAGATGTGTATAATTTTGAAAAATACAATCCAGATACAAGTAAAGTTTTACAAACCTGGTCACTTGTTCAATTGTTCGTGCTGTTATTTTTTATTTCCTATCTCTTTGGAAACTTAGCAGCAATAGGTAGTCCAGGTATTTTCTGGTACGGTCTTTTCATTTTTACCTACATCTATGCCATGACAGAATTGATGGATGGAAGTAAATATGCATATGTGTGGGAAGGCATCAAATCTGGAATTGGTGTTTATTTGTTGATAAGCACCAAGGGATGGTTTGGTGCAGAGCAATACTTTGCTTATGTGCCGCAACTTGTTCTACTTTACTTGTTGGCTGCAATGTACTTGTCGATCAACTTATCCATCAAACGCAATGTAAGTGTGCCCTCAGAAAGCAGGGTGTCGTGAAATTTCCGAACATCAAATTTTTCTCCAAGTGCCAATTCAGCTCGTTTTCGTAACTCTTTTATTTTGAGTTCACCGATTTTGTAAGCCAGTGCTTGTCCCGGCCACGCAATATACCTGTTGATTTCTGTATTGACTTCATGCATAGACAGGGCTGTATTTTCGGCGAGGTAATCTACTGCTTGTTGACGCGACCATCCTTTTGCATGAACACCAACATCGATTACTAAACGACAAGCTCTCCACATATCATAGGTAAGCTGACCAAATTTGCTGAAGGGGTCTTTGTATAATCCCATTTCATAGCCCAAGGATTCAGCGTAAAGTCCCCACCCTTCACCAAAAGCATTCACATAAAGATTCCTTCTAAAGGCTGGCAGGTTTTCCAACTCTTGTGTTAATGCCATTTGAAGGTGATGACCTGGCACCGCTTCATGAAGGGTTAGTGCTTCAAGTGTATATAAAGTTCGTGAAGGAAGATTATAAAGATTCACCCAATAATTACCAGCGCGCGTACTTTTTATTGGCGCCCCAGAATATCTGCCAGCAGTATAGGTAGGCGCAATTGACTCTGGAACTGGTTCAACACCATAAGGTTGTCTGGGCAGTCTTCCGAACAAAGTAGGTAATTTACCATCAATTTTTTTGGCAATAAACGAAGCCTCCTTTAAAAGATCTTCGCCGCTTTTCGGATAGAATTTCGGGTCTGTTCTCAGCATTTCAATAAACGACTTCATATCGCCTTTAAATCCTACATCCTCTTTCACTTTATACATAGCGGCTTTGATACGAGCTACTTCTAGTAAACCAATATTGAAAACGGAATCATAACTCAAATCTGTTGTGGTAAAATGAGAAACCCTGTCTTGGTAGAAGGTTAACCCAACTGGAAAATATAAAACACCAGGCTTGGTTGGCGCTTTAGGCAAGTATTCCTTTTCAAAAAATATTTTTACGGACTTATAACCTGCTACGGCTTTGTTCATGACTACATCATTGGCTTTGGTGAGAATTGATTGCCAATCTGCATCATTTATTGCAGCAGGTTTTTTAGAAAAGGGTTTCCAAAAAACTGATTTTTGTGGTGCGTCCACAATATGAATTTCATAGGTATTGCTGAAACTTTTCACAACATCGTATGGCTGTGCTATTCCTATTTTTAGGCCTGTGCGCATCAACCCAAAATGTTCTTCCATGTATCGCGGAATATCGCTTAACCTCGCCAGGTAAGCATCCACATCTTTTTGGTTTTTGAGAATGGTGCCAGACATTCCGGTTATGTTGGTGTGGAATCCCCCTTCTGATAAAATCGGATTTAGATAGGTTTTGAAACGATAATCAGAGATATCATCTTCAAAACTATATAATAGTAATTCCGCATTGATTTCATCTTCAAAGGATAATTCGGACTTTCCTATACCCCTTATCTCTTTATCAAGAACAATGAAAAAATCATAGCGCCTCTTTGCTTCTGCTTCACCATGCAAACCCAGTGGATAATTACTTAAAGAATCTATTCGTCTTTCCTCATTATTAAACTGATTGATTTTTTTGAGTGCCTGTTTTAAGGTTGGGTGAGAAGGCTCAGGAATTGACTGACCTTGAACTGCATTCAGATATAGTACACAAAAGAAAATCAACAATTTTTTCATCATTCAACAATTCGATTGATCAATAAAGGGTTCTCTGACTTTAATTCATTTGGCAGAAGCGAATCGGGGAAATTTTGAAAAGCGATTGGTCTTGCGAAACGTTTGATGCCATCGGCCCCAACGGAGGTGAATCTAGCATCAGTGGATGCTGGAAAGGGTCCGCCATGTTGCATAGACAAACAAACTTCAACCCCTGTTGGCACACCATTGATAATGACACGTCCGCATTTACCAGTAACCACATCCACAAGATCTTCGTGGGAAGTGATATCATGAGCAGAAGCAATTAGTGTGGAAGTGAGTTGTCCGTCCATTGCCTCAGCAACCCGTTTCATTTCTGAAGCATCGTTACAAATAACCACCAATGAAAAAGGACCAAATACTTCTTCTTTTAAAATTGGATTAGACAAGAAATTAGATGCAGTTACCGATACTACCATGGGTGAAGAACTTTCTTTGGATGGCTGACGACTTGCATCAGAATTGACCTTCACGCCTTTTTGGGAAACTGCTCTTTTTGCTTTTTGTTCATACGCTTGTGCAATTCCGGAATGCAACATTTTACCAATTACGGACTCCGAAATTCGCTCTGCTAATTTCTCAATGAATTGTACTAATGCTGGTGAATCTAATCCCACAATGATTCCAGGATTGGTACAGAATTGTCCAACACCTAAAGTAATTGAATCTGCCAACATGCTTGCATATCCTATAGGATCTCTTGCCAATTCTTCAGCAAAAAGAAAGACAGGGTTAACACTTCCCATTTCAGCAAAAACAGGTATTGGTTCTTTTCTTTGGTTTGCCCAATTGAACAAAGCCATGCCGCCTGTATAAGATCCTGTAAAACCCACTGCTTTTGTATTTTCGTTTTTTACCAGGGCTTCGCCAATAGCAAAGGAAGCGCCATGGAGATGGATAAAGATATCCTTGGGCATGTTCAATTTTGCCAATGCCTTATGTATAGCACCAGCAACCAAAGCCGAGGTTTCCGGATGGGCTGGATGGGCTTTTACCACCACCGTACAACCAGCAGCCAAAGCAGTAGCCGTGTCACCACCTGCAGTTGAATAGGCATAAGGAAAGTTGCTTGAGCCAAAGACTACAACTGGTCCGATGGGTATCAGCATTTTACGAATATCCGGACGAGGTGGTGCTTTGTCTGGAATTGGCAAACATATTCGAGCTTCCAGCCAATCCCCTTTTTCACAAGCATCTGCGTAACTGTTGAGTTGATAAATGGTACGGCCCCGCTCCCCTTTCAACCTGGCTTCAGGCAAATTGGTTTCCCGCATGGTAGTCTCAATCAAAACATCACCCAATGCTTCTATCTCTTGTGCAATGGAACGCATCAATAAAGCACGTTCTTTAATGGAATATTTCTTGTATAATTTGAAAGCAGTATTGGAGCGGTGCATGGCATCACTCACTTCACTGATAGTAGCGTCTTTAAACATGGGAAATTATTGGGTACTTATTGTTAACTATTATAGATTGGGTCTAGATGCAATACCGTCTTTTATCACCTTCAAGACTCGCTCACGTTCTGCACCTTCTAAAGGCATTCTTGGTGCGCGTACATGTTCAGATCCAATTCCGGTTTGTGTTGCAGCTAGTTTGATGTACTGCACCAATTTGGGGTGGATATCCAATTCGAGTAAGGGCATGAACCACCTATAAATGCGAATAGCCTCCTCGATTTTTCCTTCTTTTACCAAATTGTACATTACAACTGTTTCCTTGGGAAAAGCATCTACAAGACCTGCAACCAAACCATCCGCACCAAGAACCAGCTCCTCCACAGTGAGCGTATCAACTCCACACAAAATTGCGAAGCGATCATTGAATCTGTTTTTCAAGCGGGTTACATTGGTTACATCACGTGTAGACTCTTTTAGTGCATTGATATTGGGGACCTCAGCAAGTTCGGCAAACATATCCAGCGTTACTTCAATTTTATAATCGACAGGATTGTTGTATATCATAACCGGTAAATCCATGCTGGTTGCCACTGTTTTGAAGAAAGTCACGGTTTCTTTATCATCAGACTTATAACGCATAGGGGGTAAAAGCATCAACCCACTTGCGCCCCATTCTTTTGCAAGTTTAGCTTGTCTTACTGCTTCTTTGGTGGAACCTTCGGCAATATTCATGATAACAGGTAGTTTACCTGCCAGGTATTTAACAGAAAACTTGACCAACATTTCTTTCTCTTCTAGCGTGATGGTGCTTGCTTCCCCAAGTGACCCTCCAATAATTATACCACTTACACCTGCATCTACCTGCGCTTTCAGATTAATTTCATACATCGCAAGATCCAATTGATCCTGTGCATCAAAGGGAGTGAGCAAAGCCGGGAAAACGCCCTTCCATTCAAAAGAAGCCATCATATTTTGTTTTTTCAAACTTAACGAAAATATAGGAGTTGTTAATGAATTAGTAGCCGCTTGTGTAATAGGCAAGTAAAATTTATCAATAGGCACAAGAAGTGGTTATCTTTAAAACTCTAAATATTAGTTGAGGAAAATTTGACAGAACAAGAACTTATTTATCGCTTAAAGGCAGGTGATGAAATTGCATTCAAACACCTGGTGGAGTCCAGACAATCTTTGGTCTTCAACACCGTTTTGGGATTTTTACAAAGCACAGAAGATGCCGAAGATGTGACCCAAGATATTTTTGTGAAGATTTTTGAATCCATTCAGCAATTCAAGGGAGAATCGGCACTTTCTACTTGGGTCTATCGGGTAGCGGTAACCAGTGCATTAGAATTTATTCGAAGAAAAAAGAGGAAAAAAAGGTTTGGCTTCTTGAGTCCCATTTTAGGAGAAAACAATGAACCTACTCTTGAGCTGCCGGACTTTAATCATCCTGGGGTAACGCTAGACAACAAAGAAAAAGCATCAATTTTATTCAAGGCAATTAAAGAACTTCCTGAAAATCAACAGATTGCCTTTATTTTAAACAAAGTGGAGGGACTTAGCTACCAAGAAGTGGCGGATATAATGAAATCCAGCCTTTCTGCGGTAGAATCTTTGTTACACAGGGCCAAAACAAACCTTAAGGAAAATTTAAAAAACTTAAACAACTTAGACCAATAGCGCAATATCCTTCATAAAAAAACATCTAAATTAGAGTAACAAGCATGAAACCAAATTTTACATCAGAAGAAATAGTCAACAGCCTTGAGGGAATTGAGCGTGCTCAACCGACTCCTTTTCTCTATACACGGGTGCATGCCAGACTGCTTAAACACCAGCATAGTCCTGAGATTAACTTTTTCAAATTTGTAACCAGACCCGCCTTTGTTTTGGGAATGGTGCTCTTGATTGTATTTATGAATGGATATTTCATGATGAACAGAACCAATTTGTTTGATACCCAAGAAGAAGTTGGTCAATCACTTGCAGTAGAATATGGGCAAAATACCCCAAATCCTTACGACTTAAACGAAGCACCATAATGAGTCAGACAAAATACAAATGGATGGTGTTTTTGGTACTCATTTTGCTCATCAGCAATATGGTACTTGCTTTTTTCTTGTTTTTCGCTAACGACAAAAGAGAAAAAAAGAAGGGCAACCCTGATGAATGGGCGATGAAAATTTACAAGGAAATTGGTTTAGATACTGCACAGATAGGAATTTTCAAAAAAGAGAAAGACGATTTTTTCAATACCATGCGTCCTATTTGGAATGAAAACAGAAAAACAAAAGACAGTCTATACAAAAAGCTTGAATTGAATTCTTCTGATCTCAATGTTCAAGTGCTGCTCGATCAAATAAGTGATTTAGACCACTATTCAGATTCTTTTACTTTTGCCCATTTCAGCAAACTAAGAGGACTTCTAACGGTTGAACAACAGACTAGATTTGATACCATCATTCCAAAATTGGTCAACCGACCAAGAGGAAGAAGATAAATTATTTTTTCACTTTTTTTATTGCTTCTTCCACCAAAGGCTCCAGTACTTTGTAACCTTCAATAGTGGGATGAACGCCATCTGATGCATAAGCAGCTTTCATTCCCTTTTGATCATCTACAACTGCGGTATATAAGTCCAGATACAAAACATTTTCCTGCTTAGCAACCACTTGTAGTGCTGTATTTAGCTCAATCACTTTATCAGCAGGTGTTAGCTTGGGTCTCCATACAAAACGGTTTGCAGGTAGTACAGAGCAAAGCACAACTTTTATTTTGTTTGCTTTTGCAAGTTGGACAATCGACTTGATGTTATTCAATGTCTTTTGCTGGTCGTATGCACCTGCATTTTCTGCTATATCATTTATACCTGCTTTCAACACAAGTACATCAGGATTAAGGTTTACAACATCTTCTTGAAAACGCAGCAACATTTGAGCAGTTACCTGTCCGCTTATTCCTCTATTAAAATAAGGTTTGTTATTGAAGAAGTCCGGACGTGCAGAAGACCATCCTTCAAAGATTGAGTTTCCCAAAAAAACGACTCGGATCTCCCCTTTTTGTTTTGATTTGGCCTCCATATTTTGATTGACATATTTTTTAAAGTTGGTCCAGCTGACCCACCCCTCTTCTGGTTTACTTTGTGCGAAGGCTGAGGATACCATTAAATTAAATAATAAGAAAGATGCAGAAACAATAATTCTTTTCATACTGATTATTTTGGTTGCATGCGAAGCGAAGCGTCTATACGAATCGTTTCGCCATTGATGTATTGATTTTCTATAATGTGCCAAACGAGTTTAGCAAACTCTTCCGGCTTACCTAATCGTTTGGGGTTGGGAATATTTGCGGCCAATGATGTTTGTGCTTCTTTTGGAAGGCCATCCACCAAGGGCGTGTGAAAGACGCCTGGCGCAATTGCATTTACCCGAATACCAAGAGAAGCAAACTCTCGTGCAGCAGGTAAGGTCATTCCTACAATACCCGCTTTTGAGGCTGCATACGCGGTTTGTCCGATTTGCCCTTCATATGCTGCAATGGAAGCCGTAGAAATAATCACTCCACGTTGACCATCTTCATCGGGCGATAGTTTAGCCATTTTGGCTGCAGCCAATCGCAACATGTTGAAACTACCAATAAGATTCACATTGATGATTTTTTCAAAAAAATCAAGTGGCATTGTGCCTTGTTTACCTATAATTTTAGCAGGAGTAGCAATTCCTGCACAATTGATCAATATGCTTGGTAACCCAATTTCTTTTTCTAAGTCGTCAAAAAAAGTAACTGCTGCATTAGCATCTGTTACGTCAAATGAAAAAGACAAAGCACCAATGGCATTCGCATGTTGGCTGGCTTTTTCAGCATCTTGATCTACGATAACAACCTTCAACCCTTTTTCAGTCAGCAGTTTAGCGGTTGCAGCACCCAAACCAGATGCACCTCCCGTTACTATTGCAACTGCATTTTCAAGCAACATACACTGTTCAATTTAGACAGTTAAATTAGGATAAATCTCTTAGCCGTACAATTCAAAATGTATTGCATCTTTTCCAATTCCCAAAGCTTGAATTTTTTGTCGCGCATCAGTAATCATGTCTTTCCATCCACAAAGAAAAAATTGTGGATTCTCTTTTTTGTCCTGCATCAATTGTTCATAAACACCATGCACATAACCAATACAGTGACCTTCGGGAACTTTCTCCTCTCTAGAAAAAGTAGGAAAATAATGAAAACCAGGAAGTTTAAGTTTAAGGTCTAGGAATTCATCCAGATAAAGCGCATCCATACATTTTCTTGTACCGTAGATGAGATAAATTTCTTTGTGTGGGATGTTGTTGTGGTGAATGTGTTGCAACATAGATCTAAACGGAGCGACACCGGTACCAGTGCATATCATGAACAAATCGCTGGTTATAGGATCTGGTAAAATAAAATGTCCTTGAGGACCTCTGACTGGAAATGAGGTACCCACACTCGCTTCATTAAAAAGATAATTGGTACCTCGTCCACCTTCCATCAAAACAATGATCAACTCGAAAATATTTGTTTTATTGGGCGAAGAGGCGATTGAATAACTTCTCCATCGCTTATTTAACTGTTCATGGATGGGTAAATCCAGGGTTACAAATTGACCTGGCACAAAATCAAAATGATCCAATTCGGGTATTTGGATCCAAAATCTTTTGGTTGAAACCGTCTCATTCTCGATTCTGATGATCTGGGCATTGCGCCAAGGTTGTGCCGGCATGGTAAATCGATTGGTGGATAAAATAAAGGCTTCCATAATTTAAGGATTTTTATTGATCCGCCAATCCATACGAAAGTGCATATAGGCTTAAAAATACAAAAGGCCTCATTATTGAGACCTTTTGTAGCCCCAATTTTTCTACATTCTAACCAAATGTGGAGGGATTTGAGGGAATTCTCCAAACTGAACAAACTCATGACTATAATTCTAAAGCAGAATAAGGTCAAGTAATAGCTTTACAAATTATTTGTTAATGTAAACTAATAGCTTTACATTTGTGTATTAATAGTCAAGTTAAAACTTTACTTTATGAGAAATAATAAACTTCAGTTCCAACAACTGAATGAAAAAATACTGCGATTAGCTGGTATGCAGCATGTTATTGTACCACCTATTGGATGGATAAAAGCAATACGCAATAGCATTGGTATGTCTATGGAACAATTAGGCAAAAAACTTTCCATTACCAAGCAAGGGGTTATGGATATAGAGAAACGTGAAAAGGAAGGCGCTATTACTATTAAGTCAATGCAAGAAATTGCAAAAGCAATAGACATGCAATTTGTTTATGGGTTTGTACCTGATGCTGGTAGCTTGGATCAAATGATTGAAATGCGCGCTTTAGAAATTGCTAAAACAATTGTACAACGAACTTCCACTACAATGAAATTAGAAGATCAAGCAAATTCAAAAGAACGTATTGAAAAAGCAATCAAGGAAAGAGCTACAGAAATTATTAACAAAACGCCTAAAATTTTATGGGACTAAATTTAATATACAATGATGGCCAAACGCCTCTTGATGAAGACGAAAAAGAAGGTCTGTTAATTAAGTCTATTGCTACAAGAGGCGAATTGGACGAATTTGAACAACAGAATATTGAAGATGCAATACAGTGGAGTTTAACTAGGAAATTTAAAACGGAGCAAATCCTATCTGAATCTTTCATAAAGGAACTACATAAAAGAATGTATAGGAACGTTTGGAAATGGGCTGGCGAATACCGAAAAACAAATAAGAATATTGGGGTTGACAAATTAGAAATACCCGTAGGATTAAGATCATTAATAGGTGATGCTTCCTTTTGGCTTGGACATAATGTATATAAACCAGAGGAATTTGCAATAAGATTCAAACACAGATTGGTTAGCATACATTGCTTCCCAAACGGCAACGGACGTCATAGTCGAATGATAGCTGATATTATGATTGAAAAAATCTATCAGCAACCTGTTTTTTCTTGGGGAGGTGCAAGTCTCTCTTTGGATATGGATATAAGAGCGCAATACCTTAAAGCAATTAGAAAAGCAGATAAAGGAGACTTTGATTTACTATTGAAATTTGCAAGATCCTAACATCAAAAAAGCAGGCCATTAGTGCCTGCTTTTTTAGCTTCTATATTATTCTCAAGAATAACACTGTAGCGAGATCGGGAGTTGAACCCGAGACCTTCGGGTTATGAATCCGACGCTCTAACCACCTGAGCTACCTCGCCTAATTGATGTAAGGGTTGCAAAAATAGAAATAAACGGGATGAAAACAAAATTGACTAAACCGAGACAAAAATGACATAGATCATATAAATGGTAAACTCTTGTCATTTTTAATGCATTTAGAAAATAAAACCTTTACAGCATTAATTGTGACTGATTAGTCCCACTCGTTAAACACTGATTAGTAGGGTAACTCTTTTTTCAAACCAATTAAACCCTACGACATGACCAGAATCACGTCTTATTGCCAGACTTGTACTGTAAAGAATTGTATTATGCTCAAATCATTCGGTGCGGATGAACTCCATGTTTATAAACCTTATAAACACCACTATGAAATAAAAAAAGGTGAAATGCTCTTCCGTGAAGGAGATGAAATTAATGGCCTTTATTTTGTTCAATCTGGTGTGGTTAAACTGGAAATGAATGCCGATAAACAACGTCCTTTTATTCTCAAACTTATAGGGCCAAGCCAAACCATGGGGCACCGTTTTCTTAGCTATACTGGACTTCAACCCTATACCGCTACTGCAGTTGAAGATACCCGCGTTTGTTTTATTGAACTTGGTTTCTTTAAAAACCTCATGCAGAAGAACGAAAACCTACAAGAGGAGTTAAGGAAAATCTTTTTGAAAGAAATTAGAAGTACAGAAATAAAATTGCTCCAAATTGCCCAGCAGACCGTACGTGAAAAAGTAGCCGGAATTATGGTTCACCTAGCAGAAACTTACAACTACAAGCAGACTGGTATGGGAATTAAGGTGCATATTGATAGACAGGAAATGGCCGACTTGGCCGGAACAACCAAAGAGCAAGTTTCTCGGATTTTGGCTGATTTTGATCAAGAACAACTGATCAGGTTCAGGGCTAAGCATTTCAAGTTCATGGCAGTGGACAAATTGCGTCAGATTGCTGAAAAACATGCTGAACCAACTAGAATACTAGAAGAGATTGTAGCTTAGAAATGTTTTTTGGGATTGTATAATTGGGTGTGAGGTTGTACCTTTGCCGCCTTAAAACAATACTATGGCGGCAAAAATAAAAGTAACCAATCCTGTGGTTGAGCTCGATGGAGATGAAATGACAAGAATCATTTGGAAGTTCATCAAGGATAAACTTATTCTACCCTACTTGGATCTTGATATCAAATATTACGACTTGGGGGTTGAATACAGAGACGAAACCAATGACCAGGTTACGATTGATTCGGCAAATGCCATCAAACAATATGGTGTAGGAATCAAATGTGCTACCATCACACCAGATGAAGCACGTGTAAAAGAATTCAACCTAAAGCAGATGTGGAAAAGCCCCAATGGCACCATCCGCAACATATTAGATGGAACAGTTTTTCGTGAGCCCATTGTAATTAAGAATATACCACGTTTGGTGACCAATTGGGATAGTCCCATTATTGTTGGACGACATGCATTTGGTGACCAATACAGAGCAACCGACTTTGTTGTTCCTGGAAAAGGAAAACTAACCATTAAGTTTGAAGGTGAAGACGGACAAGTAATTGAACATGAAGTGTTTCAATTCAAGGGCCCGGGTGTTGCCATGAGCATGTACAACATTGACGAAAGCATCATGGGCTTTGCACGCAGCTGCTTTAACATGGCACTTCAGAAAGGATGGCCATTGTACATGAGTACAAAAAATACCATCTTGAAAAAATACGACGGAAGATTCAAGGATATTTTTGAGGAGATTTATCAGAATGAGTTCAAAGCGGCCTATGAAGCTGCTGGAATTACTTACGAGCACAGGCTTATCGACGATATGGTTGCCAGTGCATTAAAGTGGAACGGTAATTTTGTATGGGCATGTAAGAACTACGATGGAGACGTACAGAGCGATACTGTAGCACAGGGATTTGGCTCTTTGGGATTGATGACCTCCGTTTTGGTTACACCAGATGGAAAAACCATGGAGTCTGAGGCTGCGCATGGTACAGTAACCAGGCATTACCGAGATCACCAGAAAGGCAAGCCAACAAGCACCAATCCTATCGCTTCAATCTTTGCATGGACAAGAGGTTTGGCCTTCCGTGGTAAGCTGGATGCGAATCAAGCACTCATCGATTTTGCTAATGCACTAGAGCAGGTATGTATTGAAACTGTAGAAGAAGGTAAAATGACCAAAGACCTAGCTGTATGTATCCATGGAAACAAAGTAAGTCATGGAGACCATTACATGTATACTGAAGAGTTTCTTGATGCTATTGATGAGAACTTGAAAAAGAAAATGGGGATCTAATAAATGATAACCGAAAACAAAAAGAGTCCTTCATGGACTCTTTTTTTATACCCGGCATTTCTATAAAATATATGTTTATTGAGATTTACCCCAAATCCTATTCCACATCCACATGGCTGAATTCATGTTGAATTTCTCAAACCTACCCCGTTGCACGATTAGGTCATTTTCTTGCGGATGTGAAAGATAATAATGGAATGCAAAATGACTATCCGGGTTTTCCCAGCCATTGGTTTGTCCAAATCTCAAATCATTGAACACAAGGGTATCTCCCCAATGCTCAACAGTATAATACCCTTGTGAAAACTTCTTTAATTCCATCACCTCTTTGTGGTCGTGCACTGGATCTAAAAAAGATTCATTTTTGGGGAAATAGTTCATCTTAGCGGGCACCGGACCATCCAAGATAGATCGATACCCAATATAGTAGCCGAGACTATCTTCAACCGCAATAAACCACAAAAAATTATTCAATAAAGTAGGTGTAGTAAAATAGTTAACCTCTTTATTGGAGACCATTTTTAAATCTGACTGTACCAGCTTATCAATATTGTATTTGTTATTCAAGGCAAAGCCTAAATAGACTAAAGACGCAAGAACTCCTGCCCTTGCCCATCGCATACGGTGACGGTGATCAGTTTTCAATAACAAGAGGAAAACAAAACTCAATAATGGGAGAATGGTAAAAAGCGGATCTGCTACATACAAAACATTAAATGAAACACGGGTGGAAGAGAATGGCTCAAACCAACCTATGCCATAATTATTCATGGCATCTAGTAAGAGGTGACAAGCAATTTCGATTAAAAAAAACCAAAACCATTTTCTCAATGTGATTGGCTCTGCCTTGTGCCATCGAGCAGCAATAAGAGCAAGAAAAAAACTGGCAACCAATGCGAAAAGAAAAGAGTGTGTAATACCCCTATGGGCCAACAATTCTGTAGACACAGGCATCCACATGCCTGCGATAAAATCAATGTCAGGCACACTTTGGGCCAGTGCACCCCAAAGTATCGCTTTTCTACCTGCCTGTTTATCTAAAATTAATTCCCCAATACAAGCGCCCAGTACTATATGTGTAAGTGAATCCATACTGATATTGAATAACCTCTGCTAAGTTATTCAAAACCCATTGCTAAATTATATTAAAGCGTAAGAATTACATTACTCTCACTCCCCTGCCGCCCATACCAGGAGCCCCATTGGCAGGTTGTTTACCAGAATATTTATTAAAGCGGTAAATAAAACTCATCATAAAATACCTGGTTAAACGATTTACCCTGGTATCTACAATATTATTTCCGTTGATTGTTCTAGCAATTGCTTGGTTTTGCTTTAGGATATCAAACCCAGACAACCTGAAAATACCATTCTTTTTCTTGAACAAGGTTTTTTCCAATGAAGCATTTAACAATACAATATTTTGGTTCACAGAAGATGAAAGTCCCTGATTGATAATGTATTCAAGGTCATGTCTAAACACTATACCTCCAGGAATATCCACACGTGAATTGTTGGTAAGCGTCCAACTGGT
>JBFYPP010000021.1:0-16711 GCA_041303255.1 Chitinophagia bacterium
AAGCAGGGTTTAGCCCACAAAGCCATAGAGGTCTATGCTAAATTAAGTTTGCAAAATCCTGCCAATAGCCATATTTTTGCAACCAAAATTATTCAGATCAAAGAAAACAAGATATGATAACTCTTTTCATTGCATTAATTATTCTTTCCTCCGTTTTGTTGGGTGCTATAGTATTGATTCAAAATCCAAAAGGTGGTGGACTATCTGGAACCATTGCAGGTTTTAGTAATCAATTCATGGGTGTAAAACAAACTACGGATGTTTTGGAAAAAGGAACTTGGATTCTTTCCAGCATCTTGGTTGTTCTTTGTCTCGTTTCCGCTCTTGTAATTAATTCTGATAAAGGGACAGGAACTGAGAATATTATTAAAAATATCCCTACTACTTCAGGTAGTGCACCAGTTCAACAGACACCTGCTCCAGCAACTACGCCAGCAGATACTTCAAAATAAATTATTTTATATATTAACTTGAACCCTGCTCTAATTGAAGCAGGGTTTTTTTATACTACAAGTTATGACCTCAAATAAGAAAAGATCAAAAAAGAAACAAAGTAGAAAGGGAATCAGACTAGGTTTAATTTTAATTGGAGTTTTGGCATTTGTTTCAGCAGCCTTTTTTTATCTGTTATTTCTTAGTCCAGCTACAAAGTTCGAAAAAGATGAAATCACCCTCTACATCAACCATAAATCTGCCAACAAACAATTTATAAAGAGCCAATTAAAAAATAATCTACATACTGCACAGTATACCACTTTTCTTGGATTAGCAGAATCAACAGGCTATTGGGAGGAAATAAAAACGGGTAGATATGTTATTGAAAAAGGAATGGGGGTATTCACCTTGTTTAGAAAACTACACGGAGGGAGGCAAGATCCTATAAAAATTACCATCAATAAATTTAGAACCAAAAGCGATTTTGCAGCATTCATTGGTAGCAAACTGGAAACTACGCCATCTGAACTGTTGAAATTCATGAAAAACAACGATTCTATTTCCTATTTGGGTATTACACAAGAAACAATTTTAACCTTGATTATTCCAAATACTTATGAAATCTATTGGAATTCAGATCCAAAATCATTTTTTACCAGAATGCATAAAGAGGCAAATAAGTTTTGGACAGACAAGCGGTTAGACCAACTACAGAAATTAGGTTTATCAAAAGAGGAAGCAATAACTGTAGCCTCTATTGTTGAGGAGGAAACCAATGACAACAGTGAAAAACCAACTGTTGCGAGTGTATACTTAAATAGACTAGATAGAGGGATGCCTCTAGGAGCAGACCCTACAGTAAAATATGCTGTCGGGAACTTTATGTTGAAAAGAATAACTCTAAAGCACATAAATGAAACTGCTTCATCACCCTACAATACCTATAAAAACAAGGGATTGCCTCCAGGCCCAATTTGTACTCCATCTGTCAGCTCCATAGACGCAGTATTAAAAGGGGAAAAGACAGACTATTTGTATTTTTGTGCAAAAGCTGATTTTTCAGGTTCGCATAGTTTTGCAGCCACAGCAGAAGAGCATTTCAAAAACGCAAGAAAATACCGAAAAGCACTTGATAGTCTGGGTATTCATTAATAAGAACCAATGATCAAAATAGAACGTATCATTTTGGAAAGCCCCCCTGTAAAAACGATCATTAATTGGTCTAAAAGAATATTATTACCCGGCTTTGAAAAAATTCCACTCTATGATGTTGTATTGTTCTTCATCAAACAGACGCAGCAAATTGGATTAAATGAGAGAGCAGCATCCATTGCATTTAATTTTCTGATGGCTGTACCCCCATTACTCATATTTCTATTTACTTTATTATCCTATATCCCTGGATCAAAAAATCTTTATACCGAGATTCTTGTCCTATTAAATACGGTTATTCCTGATGTAACAACATTTAATATGATTAAAAAAGTAATGGATGATTTTTTTGCAGGAGGTACAGGAACCTTGTCTTTTGGTTTATTATTGGCTATCTATTTTTCCTCAAATGCAACATTGACCATCATGAGAACATTCCGTAAATCAATGCTGCATATAGAAGTAGAAGACCGTAATTTTTTACAAATAAGGTGGAGCGCAATTAGACTTACAGCCATAATTATATTGCTGCTTCTTGCCACAATTTTGATCATGATAACCCAAACTGTCATTTTAAAATGGATAACACTACAATTACATATTCAAGACAAATGGGTTGATTTTCTTTTTAACCTGGCTCATTTCATAATTACATTTTTATTGATATTTTTTGCAATCGGTTTAATCTACAGATTTGCACCACATGTACAAAAAAAATGGAAAATACGATCTCCAGGAGCCATTCTGGCAACCATTTTGATTATCTCCTTTACTTATCTATTTTCCTATTGGGTAAACAATATTGCGTCATACAATAAAGTATATGGATCTTTGGGTAGTATTTTAATTCTAATGTTTTTGGTGTTTGTCAACTCATTGGTACTTTTAATTGGCTTTGAATTAAATGTGAGCATCAATTCACTAAAACGAATCTCTGAAAAAAGAAATATTTTATCATGAATCAACAACCGCGACCATTCATTTTAGCTGAAACAAATTGGAAGGAAATCCAACAGCACCAATTTGACATTGCAGTATTACCCTGGGGAGCTACCGAGGCACATAATTACCATATGCCTTATGGAACTGATAACTACCAGGTTGATTATTTGGCTTTAGCTAGTGCAGAAATTGCATGGAACAAAGGAAATAAGGTAATTGTTTTACCCAATATACCTTTTGGTGTTAATACAGGACAACTAGATGTACCCTTTTGTATCAACATGAATCCATCTACACAATTGGCAATTTTAAACGATATATGTGATGTGCTCCTAAGACATGGTATAACAAAACTGGTCATTTTAAATGGCCATGGTGCAAATAATTTCGTTTCAATGATCAGAGAGTTGGCTGGTAAATTTCCTTCTCTTTTTGTCTGTGTAGTCAATTGGTTCAATGCTGCTCCGAAACATGACATCTTTCAAAATAAAGGAGATCATGCGGATGAGATGGAAACCAGTGTAATGATGCATCTTTATCCCCACCTACTTTTACCCTTGTCTGAAGCCGGAGATGGAGCAACTAAAAGTTTTGATATCAAGGGAATAAAGGAAGGCTGGGCATGGACGCAAAGACCATGGACAATGATTACAAAAGATACAGGTTCTGGAGATCCTTCACTTTCAAACCCAGAAAAGGGGAAATTGTTTCTAGAAAGATGTGCTGAGCATATTTCAGAATTCTATGGAGAAATTAATGGAAAGACGATTTCATCAATGTTAAAATAAATCTGTTAGAAAAATGAGAAGTTTGATTTTGTGTACACTCTTGCTTTTTTCATCAATTGTAAAAGCTCAAAACGAATACCAAGTAACCTTTAATTTTAAAAACTTACAAACAAAAAATAAAACAATTATAGATGTAAGTATTTTAAACTTTGATATTCTGCCTTCAGAAAACAATGAGCGCTTTGTTATTTACAGCAATATTCCTAAAGGAAATTACCAAGCAAAAATAAGTGCTGAAGGTTTTGCCACCCAAGTGGTTTCTTTTTATGTTGATAAAGATATGGAAATCGCAGTACTGATGCAACCAGACTATAAAAACCTGGGAGATGTAATAGTCAATGCCAACAAAAGAGATTTTAATATTTTATCTGTACCCGCAGCCATTACTTCTTTTAATTCAAAACAAATTAGAGATATGCGAATTTGGGAGGTTAGTGATTTGTCGGGTTTAGCCCCAAATCTCTTTTTATCAAATTCAGGAGACAACAGAAATGTTACCTCTATTAGAGGTATTACTACTACATCTTATGAACAAGCTGTAGTTACATACATTGATGGTGTTGCTCAATTTAATTTAGACACCTACATTCCACAATTACAGAACGTGGATAAAATTGAAATTATAAGAGGCGCTCAAGGTACCATGTATGGAAGAAACGCAATGGGTGGTATCATTAACATTACCACCAAAAAGCCACAAAATAAAACAACAGCATTTGCAGATGTTCAGCTTGGAAATTTCGGTCAACAACGTTATTCTGGAGGTATAAGTGCACCACTAATTAAAGACAAACTGTTCGTAGGTGTATCTGCTATGCATGACAAAAAAAATGGCTTTTATACAAATACCCTATTCAATGAAAAATATGATAGACAACAGCAGTCTATGGTTGATCTTCAATTGAGGTATTTTTTAAGGAAGAATTGGAGTATAATGGCGAATTACAAACAATATATTGGACTAAACAATGGTGCCTTCCCTCTTGTAAATGACCTTACTTCCCTATTTGAAAAACCATATGAACTTTCGCAGAATCAGTTATCTCCAATGAGGGACAATACATCAAATTCTTCGGTGAGTATAAAACACAAAGGTCAAAAATTTGATTTAACCATTCAATCTTCTTATCAAAGAAATTACCGTTACTATGATAAAACTTTAGATGCAGATTTTTCACCAGCCGATATAGTTGGGGTGTTTAATAATTATGGAAACAAATACAATACAGTTGGAATTTTTTCAAATGAATTACGTTTACAATCAACAAAAGACATCAATTCTGGCGGATTAGAATGGACAGCTGGCATCTTCCATTTTATGCAAAGAAATCCAGGTAGACAAGCCATTGTCTTTGGCAGCGATGCTGTTTTCATTGGTGTACCCGATGGAAATTTCGCATTGTTATCAAACAACAATGCACAGAACAATGGTTTGGCCGTCTATGGAAATCTTGGATATAAATTGACAAAAAAATTATCACTGATTGGGGGCTTGAGAATGGATAATGAAAACAGACGATTAACTGTATCAAGCGAATACGAAAAACAGCCGCAGTCGCCCATTGTTACCCAACCTCCTATTTCATCAAAAACCAATTACACTGCATTTTCTCCAAAACTAGGCCTACAATATCAACCAAAAGAATACCAACACATCTATTTAACCTATGCTAGAGGATTTAGAAGTGGCGGTTTAACTGGCATTGGTTCTGATCCCTCGCAGTTACCGCTCAGGGCTTTCCTTCCCGAATTCAGCAATATGTTTGAGTTAGGTACTAAAGGAAGCAATAAAAAGCAAAGCATCAGGTATGGTTTTGCTGCATTCTATAATTTAGTTACGAATATTCAAACGCCACTATTGGTTCTTCCCGATGCGGTAGTAATAACACAAAATGCAGGTAGGATGAGGTCGTTTGGTATTGAATTTGACATGATGGCTCAAATTACCAAGGGTCTATCTGTTCAATACAATAGCGGCTTTACAGATGCAAAATATATTAAGTTAGAAGGGGTAAATGATGGCGAGCAAATTGATCTTTCGGGAAACAAACAAGTTTTTACTCCTGCGTATACACAATCCATCGCTTTACAATACAATTTAAACATTGGCAAAAACGTATGGACAATTCGGACAGATTATTTGCGTACTGGAAAACAATACTTTGATCTAGCCAACAAGATAGTTCAAAATGAGTATGGCCTATTAAATTTCAGATCATCATTTAGAACAAATCATTTCGATTTTTCAATTTGGGCCAGAAACATCGCTGGCACAAAATACATTGACTATGCCTATGATTTTGGAGCTGCACATTTGGGTAGACCAAGAACATTTGGTATTGGAATTGGGTATAGACTCAATTGAGCAATTCAGGATCAACAGTAATACCCAATCCAGGGAGTCCTGATGGCAGCACGTTAAAGTTATTATAGGAAATTCCGGATGCAAGATCCTCTCTTAATAAAAGGGGTCCATCAGCATCTAAATAATCTACCATTGGGGCCAGGTGAACCAGTGCAGCAGTCCCAATGGTAGACTCATTCATGGAACCCAGCATAATTTTGAGACTGTTAAGTCGTGCTTTCTTGATCATTTCCAGTGCAGGTGAAATACCACTGCTTTTGGTCAATTTTATATTGATACCAGCAAAAATACCGATACACTTTTCAACATCGTCAACGCCCACACAAGATTCATCTGCAATAATAGGTATAGATGTCATTTTTGAAAATACCTGCGTATCCTCATATGCCTCTTTTGCAAAAGGTTGTTCAATCAATTCCAGACTTAACATCTCAAGTGTTGGAAGCATTTCAATTGCTTGATCAAGCGTCCATCCCCCATTGGCATCAATTCTAATTTTTGAGCTTGTATGAGATCTTATTTGCATTAGATTTTGTAAATCAGTCTCTCCTCCTACCTTAATTTTATAAATGGGTGAAGGATGTAGATTTATTTTATTTAACATGATTTCCAAGCTATCAATACCAATAGTGTAATCCGTAATTGGAGAAATTGCTAAATCAAGCTTCCAGATTTCATACAAAGGTTTATTTCTGATTTTTGCATATAAATCCCAACCGGCCATGTCTAAGGCGGAGACTAGAAATGGATTTTTAGGAAAGAGATGGTGTAAAAAATGCCAAAACCGTTTAGGTTCTGTAAATGAAAAATTTTCGACAAATTTAATTTTGTCATTCAAATCTTTCTCCATTTGATCAACCGTAATGCCATAATAAGTTATGGCAGGAGCTTCCCCATAAGCTTTAATTCCTCTCCATTCCAATTCTACGACAAAGGTGGGTTGGTGAGTTTTTGTACCCTTTGAAATAGTAAAAGGATATTCAAAGGCAAGCTCTTTTTTCCAGTATTTAATTTTAAACATTATCTACCGCTTGATAAGATGCAGTATTGAAGATCATTATTGAAGTTATCATTTTTAATGAGTTCTTCAATGGGAATACGCATTCTGTATCTCCAGTAATGTTTTGGATCTCCAGGAATATTAATTCTTTCCTCATACGGATTAGATATGCGCATGTTATCGTGAATAGCAAACAGATCTTGCAATTGAAATACAGACCACATGGCTGGTGAAGCCAAATGTTGCAAAACAATAGAACGTACAATATGCGTGTTGGCTTCATCAGGAGCTCTTCCGTGTTGCCAAAGTTGGTTGTTATAGAATACTTGACTACCCATTTTGTCTTCCAGCCACCATTCTCTTAAGGTGCTCATATCGTGTGTTGAAGGGGTAACCACCGACAAATAATTTGCATGAGCAGGGTCGAAGAATTTTAAATGCGGTTGTTTGGGCATTCGCTGTACTTCCATACAGAGAAAACCAAGGTAAGACATGATTTCTGGAACAGATTTTGGAACCATTCCTAAATCTTCCCCACAAACAAGCATATCTGTACATTTTTTTAGTGCAGGCAGTTTTTCAATGGCTTCAGCCCTCCAGATGGATTCCTGACGATTGAAAAAATAGTCATTGTACATCTCTTGAAGCTGTTGCTTTACTTGGCTATCCAGGTGTTTAAAAGATGTGGTACTTGCTGCATTGAATCTAAAATGATACTGCCCTTCTGCATGCTCATCTTTCCAAAGAACTACATTGGTATGAAGATTGAATAAAATTTGTTTTAATTGACTGTTCTCTTGTGTTTCAGGTAAATTGTTAAAATAGGTTTCAATATGTTTTTGGGTAGAGAAGGACTTCTTAAAACAATAATTTCCATCTGATTTTTTATCTAAGAATACTTTGATTACATCATCCAATCCCAAAGCGGTTTCATGAATAACGGCATCATTAATATAGGGCAAACACAATCGATTTTCATGAAGCCAAATACCCCTATCTTCAAACTCTTCTTTGAAAACGGGTATTGCTGGTACAAATTTACCCATGATTCCTTCGACTGCATGATCGGGTATTGACCAAATTCTAAAGAAACCAAGAATATGATCTATTCTGAAAGCATCAAAATAATTTGACATTTGCTCAAACCTACTTTTCCACCAAGCGAATCCATCGGATTTCATTTTCTCCCAATTATAAGTCGGAAATCCCCAGTTTTGTCCAGACACCGCAAAGTCATCAGGAGGCGCACCAGCTTGTTTATCCAAATGATACAAAGTGGGTTCTGTCCAGGTATCCGCGCCATGTCTATGTACCCCGATAGCGATATCTCCTTTTAGAATGATTCCATTTTTATTAGCATAATCATGCGCTTCCTTCAATTGCAAATGCAGTTGGTACTGTATAAAATAATGAATTGCAACTCTATCAAATTGTGGTGTGTTTGGTTTGCAAAGTTCTTGAATCAATTGGTTGTTATAATACTGATACCTACCCCATGTGGATGCATCAGGAGATCCAAACTTGTCTCTCAAATAGCTATAGGCTGCATAAGGAACCAGCCAGTTTTTATTTTGATTAAAAAAAATAGTGTAAGATTCATCAGCGAAAACCTCGTCTTTCATTACAGCGTATAAAATAGCCAGTGCATCCCACTTTATTTCCATCACTGCTTCGTAATCAACTCCAACAGTAGAATTGAGAATTTCCTTTTTTTGAAGGTGACTTTTTATTTGTTGAACATATTTTTTACCAGCTACAGTTTCAATAGAAATATAAAGCGGGTGAAGTGCAAAGGCAGAAATAGCAGCATACGGATACGAATCGAGTTTTGAATGCGTTGAAGTAGTATCATTAACGGGAAGCAATTGAATCATTTTGATGGATACCAATTTTGCCCAATCCACCATTTTTTTAATATCTGTAAATTCTCCTACTCCCAACCCGTCATGGGTCCTTAAACTAAAAACAGGTACAGCAATTCCAGAACCCCTCCATTTTTTATCTTCTCGAACATATACGTCTTGTATAAGTAAAGTCTCAATGTCATTTTTGGGGTACCTGAAGATTCTGTTCTCCCCATATTCAAATCTAAGGTGACCAGACTCATTATTAAAAATGCAATATTTGTATTCAAATACTTTAGGTAATGTATCCATTGCAACGTCTACATACCAATTAAACCCATTGAAATGCATTTTCAAATGATCCTCTACTGACCAGTTACCCAATCCGTTTGAATCTCCACTAATGCAAACAATTTCTTTTGAATTGAGCATAGGAGATTTTACAGAAAATCTTACCATTCCTTTTTCAATTGGATTGGCAACAGTCACTTTATGAGATTTTTCAAAAACTTTTAAAAAAGGGGCAGTGTAAAAATTGTTCTCAATAAGGCCCATGTCAATCCATGAATCAACAATAGTTAAACCGTCCTGGAAGAAAGCTGCATCATTTTTCCTAATGACACCCCAATCTTCATTTAATTGTCGGTTTTCATCTACAAACTGATATGTATAATTTGAATGCAGTAGCGTTTTGGAAATGTTTTCCTTTGGGTCAAAATTGTATTTCCAATACCAATGATTATGGTAAATCAT
Source organism: Chitinophagia bacterium (assembly GCA_041303255.1). Classification (GTDB taxonomy): domain Bacteria; phylum Bacteroidota; class Bacteroidia; order Chitinophagales; family Chitinophagaceae; genus Pollutibacter. The sequence goes on from JBFYPP010000021.1 coordinate 9,280, forward strand.
ATCCTCAGAAGTCAGAGGCAACAAATTGTTACCCTGAATAGGTTCACGAATTATCTTCAGTTTTTGTCCTGGTTTGGTTGAAAATCTAAGAAATAGATCAATCTTCATCTGATTCATTTGTACAAGGTGTACAATTTACACATAATTTAAAAAAGGCTAAGGCATAGTCGTTAAATTATTTTACGAAGTTGAATTAATTAAGTTTTCGGTTAATCATTTGCCATTGTATATTTGCACAATAAAACAAGCAAGATGACCAAAAGCCAAAAAAATACGTATTGGATATTGTTTTTTCTTTCTCTTGCCCTCATGGCTGGCGTATATATTTATGTGCCTGCTTTTTTTTCTCTTACGGTAGTACCGGTTGTTACCACGTTCACTAAGGCACTAGACCTGATCTAAAAAATTCAAAAAATAGAAGTATAACTGCTTAATATTAGCAGATAGAACCCTTTTGTGCCTAATACATTCAGCAAAAACCAGTTTAGTTAGTATTTATTCAATGTAATCTCATTTTAATTGCATTAATCGTTATTTACTTTGCCTAGAAAGTATTTTTTTAGATATTTTTTAATTTCATTAACTAATAAGTTTTGGGATCTGACAAATAGGCCTTACCTTTGCATTCTATAACAAAGAAACATACTACAAAAGAGTCAATATAAATAATACTCTAACACAATATATGGTTCTTGGTTATACACAGTACCCAAAAATTTTAATTTCTATGAACCGTTTTATGAAAGTGTCGATGTATCCAGTGGCCGTGTTGGTAATCTTGTTTAGCAATGGTATTCCCATGAAAGTAAATGCTTTTGAAGCAAACGACAGTCTTCTTACCAAAAAAGTAGCTTCCCAACACCTCAATGATGATCTTAAGCAATCAAAAATATCTGTGCCTGGTATTCAAATGTTTAAAAAGGCAGATAAAGAAATAATTGCTCAAATGAATGAGCAGATTGCTGATTTGTACAATTTCAAGTGGATTTCTTTTGGTTTTGAAAGGGCTGATGAAACTATTCAAATCAGTTTCTATGAAAGTTTCAAAGTTTCTCAGTTCAACAATGTTGACAAAAGTGACGATTTAATAAATAGAAGCTTTAGGGCTGAAAACATCAAAACAGTTAACTATTTTACTTTTGAAAAGGCTGATAATCATATAAATCACCAATTTCATTTAAAAGATTAGTTTGAAAAGATATTCATTCAAGTTGGTTTAGTTTGGTAAACGAAAAGCCCTCCATTTTTGGAGGGCTTTTTCAATAAGTTGCCGCAAGTAATAAGCCGGATTCTGTACGAGGCTATCATTTATCTGTCCCGTTGGTTACCCAACGCGATCAAGCTGCCTACCCATCGTGGCCTCAAAAGAGAGGGAACGAGTCACTCCCCAAACAAGTTTACCACGACCTATGTGGCATTTCAGCACGCAAGGTTTACCCCCAACCAGTATTACTACTGGCTGCCGGGAGCTCTTACCTCCCGTTTTCACCCTTATCTGCCTGAAGGCAGACGGTAATTTTCTGTGGCACTTTCTGTTTCCGTTATTAATGGAACCCGGCTTTTCACCGGTGCGACGCTCTAGGCTGTCCGGACTTTCCTCGTTGTTTTACCAACGCGATAGCATATTGCGGCAATTCAAAATTAAATGAATTAATTTATAACGGTGGTTTATAAAATGATGTGGTTATTTCTTTTTAACCTTATATCCTGCCAAGATGAGTTTTTTAAGATCGATGCGCCCATCTTCCTCTTCCTCTTGCTCTGGTAATTTGTTTTCAATTTCATTTCCCTTTAAAGGATAGTTTTCAAAAAGCTGAATATTAAATGATGCTTTTTGCTGTTGCATCACCTCGTTGGCGAGTTTGAAAATCTGTTTTGCTTTGGGCTTATAATCGTGGTTAAAACTTCTTGCTTTTAAATTATTTTTTTCTGTGAGTTCAAAAACAAAACTAAATTTTGGGTGATCGTTTAATTTTTCTAGAGAAAGGTCAATTAAATACAACTCATCCAATGCCCTTACTGAACTTTTTAAATCTATCTCTTTTAAAGAATTAACAAACAGAGAAAAGTTAAAAATCAGTTCATCATCCGTATGGTTTAACAGATAAATCTTGAAATGAGAAATGATATCGTCGTCAAAAATATCTTTATCTAATACTGGATAAAAGGATAGCCAAACCCCATCCCTTTCAATGATTTTTTCAGGTTTTTTTTCTCTTCTAGGTATCTCTGAGGAAACCTTCTTTTTCTTTTGCTCTTTGGGGGAAGAAAAATCAGCGAAATAGGGAAAGTCAATCTGATCTGCATGGACAGGAAAACTAATTCCATCTACATTTATGGTCAACATTTTTTTATTGATCCATTCAACTACAATACCTTTTTCTTGAGTTGCCGAAACAATTATCTTATCCCCTTCCTGAAACTTCATTTTAGTTGTTTAACCTGCTGTTCTTGTACCCATAGAGCAAATAAATCACCAATCCTAAACTCATCCAGCCAAAGAAAACAATCCAACTGTTTGCAGGGATTTCTACCATTAAATATAGACAGCAAGTAACGCCAAGAACCGGCACTAAAGAATATTTCTTAATGAAACAATACACTGCAAGAATTCCAGTAAGTAACATAAAAATAATAAACAGCACTTCCTGATATCCCTCGTTTCCAAGGTTTTCAAAAGCTGCAACTGTTCTATCAAAAAATAGATATGACCCGAGTAGATAAATTATTGGAAAGATAAATTGTGCATTTATATAGGGAATTGAGAATTTACCTTTTTCTTTTACAATACGAGGTAAATACAATACGCCAGCGCTTACTAAAACAAAAGCAAACAAAGTTCCGATACTTGTTAAGTCGGTTACCAATTTATCATCAATAAATAAGACCAAGCCCGATACAAGAACGCCCGCTATAATTGTAGCAAATCCAGGGGTCTGGTATTTCTTACTCACCTTGGAAAATGATTTTGGTAATAAACCATCTCTGCTCATCGACATCCAGATTCTTGGTTGTCCCAATTGAAAAACCAACAATACACTGGTAGCAGCAACAACAGCACTCACCGAAATAAAGAACCCAACTTTTTGCATATTAATTCGATCAAAAACAAATGCAAGAGGATCAGTAACATTTTCAAACTCAGAATACTTTACCAACCCCGTAATCACTAGAGCCGTCACAATATAAATAATTGTGCAAATGATAAGGGAATAGATCATACCTCTTGGCAAATCCCTTTGGGGATTAGCACATTCCTCCGCTGTTGTAGAGATGGCATCGAAACCAATATAGGCGAAGAATACTGCAGAAACACCCTTGAGTACACCAGTCATTCCATTGGGTAAAAAGGGAGTCCAGTTGCTTGTGGTATCATTTGAAAATATATACCAAAAACCAATTAAGGCAACCAAGAGTAAAACCACAATTTTGATAATTACCATCAAGTTTGCTGTTTTTTTACTCTCTTTAATTCCAACATAAGCCAACATGGTAACCAAAACTACAATTACAAAAGCAGGAAGATTAATTATAAATGGAATACCCGCAATTTTAGGAGCCGTATTGTAAACCAGTGAGGTTACATCTTTACCTGCAGCTAATGCATCTTGATTGATCTTGTATGCAGTCTGAAATCCAACACTGAGCCAATCTGGAAGATGAATTCCTATGGCACTTAAAATATTATTAAAATACGCACTCCAGGAAATTGCAACTACTATATTTCCAATAGCATACTCGAGTATCAGGGCCCATCCAATAATCCATGCAATTATTTCACCAAAACTGATATATGAATACGTGTAAGCACTTCCTGCAACAGGAAATCGGGAGGCAAATTCTGCATAGCACAGTGCGGTGAATCCACAGGTAATGGCAGTGATCACAAATAACAAGATTACGCCAGGTCCGCCATTAAACGCAGCAGCTCCTATGGTTGAGAAAATACCGCCCCCAACAACGGCAGCAACGCCCATCAAGGTGAGGTCTTTTACCGTCAACACTCTCTTCAGCCCTGAATCTTCTCCTTTGTTTAAGGCACCATTAGAAGAAAGCCCATTTAATACTTTTTTTCTAAAGAAATTTCCCACTTTGGTTGTATTTATTTATCCCGTGTAATTAAATAATAAGCAAGTTCTCTCAAAGATTCTTTTCTTGCCTTAGAGACCGCAATTTCATCCAAATGAGAAATTGCACTTGTTAAATATTGTTCCTTTAAAGCGGTGGCCCAGGTATCTATACCACAAGCTTTAAATACTGACAGTATGAGTTGTATTTTGTTTTCTGGATTTTCAGCAATAGCGCTTAAAAGGGTTTCATGCATCTCTCCAGTAGCAGTTTCTAATGCATGAATCATTAGAAAAGTCTTTTTATTACTTTGGATATCCCCCCCTATTTGTTTTCCAAATTTTGTAGGGTCCCCGAAGGCATCTAGATAATCGTCTTGTATTTGAAAAGCAATTCCAAGATTACGACCAAATTCATAAATATGATTTTGGTTTCCTTCACTTGCACCACCAACAATTGAACCCAACTGTAAACTGGCTGCAAGTAATACAGAAGTTTTAAGTTCGATCATTTTAATATATTCAGGCAAGGAAACCTTCTGCATTTGTTCAAAATCCATATCGTATTGCTGACCCTCACAAACCTCTTTGGCTGTTTTATTAAACAAGGCTAAAACTTTTTTCAAATAATGTGCGTCAATTTTATTTAGATAGTCGTAGGCTACAACCATCATCGCGTCTCCGCCCAATAAGGCAGTGGGTTCGCCATGAACAGAATGAACAGTTGGCTTACCTCTTCGCAAAGGAGCTCTGTCCATTATATCGTCGTGCACAAGCGTAAAGTTGTGAAACAATTCAATTGCAGCTGCAATGTGGTAAGCATCTTGGTGAATTTCTCCAAACAATTCATTACCCAACAAACACATAACAGGTCTTATGCGTTTCCCACTATTGGATAAAAACTCTTCCAATGGATCATATAAGGTTGAAGGATCTCTTGGGAAATGCCTGTGCGCAAAATAGGACTCAAATGATTTTTGTAATTTTTCTAAACCTGACATACGATTAAGCTATGCTCTAAGATAACAAATGAAGTCTAGATGTTTATTTTTTCTTTTTCTTGTTTTGCGCAGGCTTAAATTCAAGATCCAGCATCCATTCATAATCCAGCTGACGTTTTGTTAAGTTGGCCGATATCACTTTTATTTTAACAGGATCCCCTATTCGAAAAGCCCAGTTACTTCTTTTCCCAATAAGTGCATACTCTGATTCATAATACACAAAGTCGTCATAATCTAAAAGTGATGTTGCTGAAACCAGTCCCTCACATTTATGATCAACGGTTTCAGCCCAAAAACCAAAACTGGCTACCCCAGAAATAACTGCATCAAATTCTTCACCCAGGTATTGTTTCATAAACTCAACCTGTTTATACTTGTTGGAAGCACGCTCGGCATCCATAGCAGCTCTCTCTCGTTCACTACAATGCTGACATTTTTGTTCCATTTTTTTGTCTACTTCCGGATCTCCAGAAAGTACACCTGTTAAAACACGGTGAACAAGAATATCTGGGTATCTTCTTATGGGAGAAGTAAAATGACAATAATCTTCAAATCCCAATCCGTAATGTCCGATATTTTTTGAAGTATAAATGGCTTTGGCCATCGTTCTTATGCCCATTTGTTCTAAAACCCTTTGCTCTGGCAAACCTTTTACTTTTTGCAACATTTCATTAAAAGAACTTGCAATTTGAGCTGGAGTCTTGGTCATAAAAGTATAACCGTATTTTTTAGCAAACTCAACAAATGGAATTAACCTATCCTCATCAGGTTGATCATGCACCCTATATGGAAACGGCAAAGGCTTATTTGAGATTTTTACCTTTGAAACTTTTTCAGCAACAGTCCTGTTTGCCAAGAGCATAAATTCTTCAATGAGCTGGTGAGAGGCTGTACTTTCTTTAATTACAATTCCAATTGGTTTTCCAAGTTCATCAAGCTTGAACCTTACTTCTTGTGAGGAGAAGTTGATTGCACCTTCTTTCATCCTGACCTTCCTCATGGTTTGTGCAAGATGGTGAAGCACAAGTACTTCTTTATCGTATAAACCAGTTTGATCATCTATAATTTTTTGAATATCTTCATAAGAAAACCTATGGTTAGACTTGATTACCGTCCTGCCAATCCAAGTTTCTTTAATATCACCTTCATTGGTCATTTTAAAAATACAAGAATAGGTTAGCTTTTCTTCATGCGGACGCAAAGAGCAGAGTCCATTAGATAAACGTTCTGGCAACATAGGCACTACCCTATCTGGAAGATATACTGAAGTAGCTCTCTCATAGGCGCTTGTATCTAATGCAGAATCCTCTTCAATATAATGGCTCACATCAGCAATATGCACCCCTATTTCAATATGATCTTTGTCAATTCGATGAAAACTCAATGCATCATCAAAGTCCTTGGCGTCATCAGGATCAATTGTAAAAGTGAGCGTTTCTCTTAAATCTCTTCTGTTGCTTATTTCATCATTTGTAATCTGTTCTGGAATTCGTTCCGATTCTTCCAATACATCATCTTCAAAAACGATAGAAAAACCTTGTTGAATTAAGATTTCTTTCATGGCCAGGTCGCCCTCCATTTCTTCGGTGATCACCTCAATAACTTCACCTTTTGGTCTTTTGTCTTTTTCTTCCCATGATACAATTCTCGCTATCACTTTTTGTCCGTCTTTAGCACCTTTCAATAAATGATTCGGAATAAAAAAATCTGGTATTGCCTTATCGGAGGATGGTATGAAAAATGAAAAATCTTTATTCACTTCAACAATGCCCACAAACTGTTTTTGTTTTCTTTCTATTACTTGAGTAATTTTTCCTTGTAACCGGCCTGCACGTATGTCGCCCTTGGTAATTTCTACCCTAACTTGATCACCATGAAAAGCACGGTTAAAATCATTTGGTCTGATGATGATGTCCTTTTCTAATCCGGATACGATTACAAAACCCATTCCAGAGCGGGTAATTTCAAAAACGCCTTTATACAGTGGGACTTCCTTCTTGTATTCTTTTCTTTTCTTATTATTTTTTTGTCCCATTTTTTTTTATTAAGAACCAACCAATTGTTCAGTTAGTTTTTCGTTGTATTGTTGATTATAAAAGCTTTGAGGATAGTTACTCACTAAATCTTTAAACATCTGTTCCTGTCCAAATAAAAACGATACTGATATCGGCAGCACGTACAAGGGAAGATCCTTGAGTTTATCCTTGAATTTAATAAGACGAACAGCATCTTTCTCAGTGGTGACAATCATTTTATTTCGATCAACAATTCCACCAAGTCGCTCCTGTATTTCAAACAAGTTATCTATGGTATAAATATGATGATCCCCGTAAAATAAAGCATCATAGGTTTTAGTAGCCTCAT
>JBFYPP010000022.1:0-16515 GCA_041303255.1 Chitinophagia bacterium
GTATTAACAGAGCGCTTTTATGGTTTTGGATATCCTTTGATGCAAACCTTAACAATAGGAATTTTCTCGGTCTCCAATTATATGAAACACCGAATGGACAGGAAAAAAGAATTAGAACAAAACAGGGTTCTTGAATTAGAAAGGGAGAAAACCACGACTGAAACAATTTTAGGTGTTCAGGAAAATGAAAGAGAAGCAATAGGAAGAAATATCCATGACCAAATAGGTGGCTTATTGGCAGCTGCTAAAATAAAACTACAGACCCTTAAACTTAAGCCAGTAGATCAGCAAATTCACCAAAATATTGATGACATTATCGATATCATCAACCGTTCATCTGATGAGATGTACCATGTTGTAGACGATTTAGTACCTCCAATGATGGAGGGTAAAGACCTTAATTCAGTTATAAGATCTCGAATTGAAATTGTTGAAAGAGTTGCTAACATTGAGTTTACCGTTGCAATTCCAGATATTCGTCTAGCGCCAATAGACATGTTGAAATTTTACCGTATTATTTCAGAATTAATTACCAACTCCATAAAACATGCAAAATGCAATAAAATCAATATTTCGGTTTCAAAAAACGAAATAGAATATATTATTGATTACACCGATAATGGCATCGGATTTAGTAAACAGGTAATTCGTAACCACGGTTTAAATAATCTCGAAAGTCGTGTACAATTTCTTCATGGTACTATAGATTTTTACAGTGTGCCAGGAAATACCCATTATTCTATTCATCTCCCTTTACAAGAACATGAAAAATAAATACACAGTTTATATTTGCGATGATCATCAGCTTTTTTTGGAAAGCATTGAAGTGTTTATACGACTACAACCTGGCTATACTTGCATTGGTCATTCAGAATGTGCAGATACCGCACTCAAAGAAATTGAACTACTCAGGCCAGACATTATTTTAATCGATTACCACTTGCCCAATACAAACGGATTGGTATTACTAGAAAGTATAAGAAAAATAAATCCCAATACTGCTTGCTTCATACTCACCATGCGCAGAGATGTTGGCATTCGAAATACTGCAAAAGAATTGGGAGCAAGTGGCTATCTTCTAAAATCTATGGGTGCAGAAGAAATGATGAATGTTTTTGAACTAGTACTATCAAGTTCAATCCATTTTTACGACTCACTAGAATATGGCTCATCAAAAACAATCAGTGAAAAATGTATGTTGTCTGATAGAGAAGTACAAATTGCCAAAATGGTTTGTAAAAATGAAACAAGCGACTCTATTGCAAAAATTTTGGGGATAAGTTTGCATACAGTCAATACACACAGAAAAAATATTTTAAGAAAAATTGATGGGAAAAACCCTATTGATCTAATGAATTATTTAAAATCACATGGGGTAAAACTTGATTAATCAAATACCGTATTCACACAAGAATCTAATTCTCATGATTTTTAGCTGCTCCCATTCTAAATCCAAATCAGAAAGTTCTTCTTTTGCTATATCCAAGCTGCTTGTTTCACAGCTTTTAAAATATTCCATAATCTCTTCTTGGTCATCCTCATCCACCATTTGATCAATGGCATAATTTAAATTCAGTTTTGTTCCGCTCGCTACTATAGTTTCCATTGCCTCAAGCAATTGCTCCATTGTCATGTTCCGATTTCTGGCTATGGTATCCAGCGTTACTTTTTTGTCTACTTGCTGTATGATGAAAACCTTATCCCCACTTTTATTTACTACACTACGCATTACAAAATCATCAGATTTTACTACATCATTTTCTTCAACAAATTTTGTAATGAGGTCTACAAACTGCTGACCATAACGAATGGCCTTGCCTTTACTCACTCCACTAATTTTTTCTAATTCAGTGAGTGAAGTTGGGTATTGTGTAGCCATATCTTCCAGTGAAGATTCAAGAAATATAACAAAGGGTGGTAATTTTTTTTCCTTGGCTACTTGCTTCCTAAGCTCTTTGAGCATCTCAAACAACCTTGGATCTGCAGCCGCAGTACCTCCACCTTCTGAGGCAGCATCTTCGTCGTCTTCATTGGCATCTTCAAAAATATTATTCATCACCATCATAAACGAAGATGGCTTTTTCAAAAAGGCTGTCCCTTCCTTTGTAATTTTAAGAATCCCGTGCTCCGTTATGTCTTTGCTCAATAAACCATCAAGTAACATTTGTCTAATCAGGGAAGTCCAATAATAATCGGGCTCATCCTTACCAGATGCAAAATCAGTAAGCTCATCATGCCTGTACATCTTGATTTGCGGAATCAGTCTACCAATTACAATATTCACAACATAGTCTGCAGCAAACCTTTCGTCCAATGCCTTTATTACTTTTAACAATTTGAGTGCATTGCCTTTGGCTTCAATTCTTTCCTTTGGATTAACACAGTTATCACATTTACCACAGTTCTGTTCAATGTACTTTTCTCCAAAATAATTCATCAACACCTTCCTTCTGCATTGTCCGGTTTCCGAAAAAGCAACCATCTCATCAATCAATTGCATTCCCACTTCTCTTTCACTGAGTTGTTTGTCCCGAAGAAAATGTTCAAGTTTAGAAACATCTTTGTGCGAATAATAAAGAATACATTTTCCTTCATATCCATCTCTTCCTGCTCTTCCTGTTTCTTGGTAATAATTTTCCAAGCTCTTTGGAATATTGTAATGAATCACAAACCTGATATCTGGTTTATCAATACCCATACCAAAAGCAATAGTGGCAACAATCACCTGTGTATCCTCATACAAAAATTGGTCTTGTCGCTCTGCCCTCAACTTTCCATCTAAACCTGCATGATAAGCACCCGCTTTGATGCCATTTAAGTTGAGCACTTCAGCCAACTCCTCTGTTGTCTTTCTGTTAAGGGTATAAATAATGCCGCTTTTACCCTTGTTTTCATGAATGAATTTTACAACCCCTTTTATGGTATTTTCTTTTTTTACCTTGGGCCTTATTTCATATTCGAGATTGGGCCTATTAAAAGAGGAAATATAAACGGCTGGATTTCTTAGTCCCAGGTTATGTAAAATGTCTTCTTGCACTTTGGGTGTGGCTGTTGCAGTTAAAGCAATAACTGGCACCTTCTCATCAATTTGATCCATCATTTCCCTCAACCTTCTGTATTCAGGCCTAAAATCATGTCCCCATTCTGAAATACAATGGGCCTCATCCACAGCAAAAAAAGAAATCTTCAGATCGCTGAAAAAATCGAGGTTATCTTGACGTGTTAGTGTTTCAGGTGCCACATACAACATCTTGGTATTTCCAGATTTTAGGTCGTCTTGAACCTCTTTGATCTCTTTCTTAGTAAGTGTTGAATTCAGAAAATGGGCTACATTGTCCCTGCTACTGTACCCCCTCACTAAATCTACCTGGTTCTTCATCAAAGCAATCAATGGAGAGACCACGATGGCACATCCCTCGCTGATGAGTGCAGGCAACTGATAGCAAAGGCTTTTCCCTCCGCCAGTTGGCTTTATTACAAAAGTATCGTTGCCTTGAAGTACATTGTTGATAATTGCCTCTTGATTTCCCCTAAATGCCTCAAAACCAAAGTATTGCTTCAGTGGTGAAAGTAAATCGACAGCCGATACGGTGTTTTTGGTTGGCTTGTTGCTGGACTTGGTGGTTTTCTTGGTTGTGGAAGGGGGCATTGGGTATCAGAAGATAATGTTTGTTTAGTTTTGTGGTCAATTATCCAATAGAAAAATAAACAATTGTTTTCAAAAAGACCCTGTAATTCTAGGGCAACTACAAATTTAACCTATTCAGGGCAAAAAACCACTTGCTAATGCAGTTTGAACATGTCTAAATTATGGTACTTTTGTTAAGCTGTACTTACATCAACAGTCAACCATTCCAGATGCTGAAAACTTCCATTCAGGAAATTGCGAAAAATACCCTCACATTAGAAGCAGACGCTATCCTGGAATTGCGTGAATTCATCAACGATTCGTTTGAGAAAGTGGTGAATGTATTGCTTCACACAAAAGGGCGACTAATCATCAGCGGTATTGGTAAAAGTGCAATTATTGGTCAAAAGATTGTAGCCACCTTAAACAGTACAGGAACAGCATCTATTTTTATGCATGCAGCAGATGCCATCCATGGAGATTTAGGCATGATTCGTGAAGAAGATGTGGTCATGATCATTTCCAAAAGTGGAGAAAGTCCTGAAATCCGTGTCTTGGTCAGCCTTATCCAAAACATCGGTAACCCGCTCATTGCCATGGTAGGCAAAATTCCTTCTGCACTTTCTGAAGGCGCATCATATATACTCAACACCACAGTTTCTCAAGAAGCTTGTCCCAATAACCTTGCACCTACAGCCAGCACAACAGCTCAAATGGCCATGGGCGATGCTTTGGCTGTCTGTCTCATGGAGGCCAAAGGATTTAGTGCAGACGATTTTGCAAAATTTCATCCAGGCGGCGCTCTTGGTAAAAAGCTTTATTTGCGGGTATACGACCTCAGCAAACTGAACGAAAAACCTGCGGTAGATGAAATGAGTACACTGAGAGAGGTGATTGTAGAAATCACAAAAAAAAGACTGGGACTAACCGCAGTGTTAAATGAACAAAAAGAACTGACTGGGGTAATAACGGATGGTGATTTAAGAAGAATGTTGGAAAAAGGTGGTGACTTGGAAAAAACCACTGCAAAAGACATCATGGGCATTTCACCAAAAACAGTAAATCAGGAGGCACTTGCAGTGCATGCACTAGACATCATGAGAAAAAACAACATTACCCAATTGTTGGTGGCAGAAGAAAAAAATTACGTAGGCGTCATTCACCTGCACGATCTAATTCGTGAAGGATTATTATAACCATCTAGCAATGAAAAACAACAACCATTACGTTGCCATTATGGCCGGTGGCATTGGCAGCCGTTTCTGGCCAATGAGTCGCACCTCCTACCCAAAACAATTCTTAGACATCCTCAATTCGGGTAGAACACTCATTCAAGCTACATACGATAGATTTAAAAAATTTATTCCGGAAGAAAATATATTTATTGTCACCTCCGAAGACTACGTTGAAATTGTAAAAGACCAACTACCGGAATTACCAATACAAAATATTGTTGCAGAACCTTCCAGAAAAAATACTGCTCCCTGTATAGCCTATATCTCGTATAAATTAAGAAATATCAATCCAAAAGGTGCTTTGATCTGTGCCCCTGCAGACCATCTCATTTTAGATGAAACCGCTTTTACAAAAGTTTGTTTAGAATCACTCAGCTTCACAACCCACCATAAAGCTTTAATTACACTGGGTATTCAGCCCTCACATCCCAATACCGGATATGGCTATATTCAATACGAACAACAACCGGTAAGCGACAATGTATACAAAGTAAAAACCTTTACAGAAAAACCAACACTTGAAATAGCAAAAACATTTTTGGCCAGCGGCGACTTCCTTTGGAATGCTGGTATTTTTGTTTGGCAAGTAGAGAACATTATTCATGCTTTTGAAAAACACCTTCCTGAAATTGCAGAAGTGTTTGAATCAGCATCTCCCGCGTTCAACACAAAAAAAGAAAAAGAAGCCATTGCTAAAGTGTATCCACAATGCACAAATATTTCAATAGACTATGCCATCATGGAAAGGGCAGACAACGTGTATATTATTCCATCTTCTTTTGGATGGAGCGATCTGGGTACATGGAACTCTGCCTATGAAAACATGGAAAAAGATTATTTGGGAAATGCAGTAGCGGGTAGCGAAGTAATCGTGATTGATGCCAAAGACAATATGGTACATGTGCCCAACAACAAACTCGTCCTTTTGCAAGGAATGAATGATTATATTATTGTAGATACCGAAGATGTGTTGATGATCTGCAAAAAAGAAAAAGAACAAGAAATTAAACAATATGTTGCTGAAATCAAACGCAACAAAGGAGATAAATATCTTTAATGCTTTCAATTAACTCAAAACTACCTGCTACAGGAACCAGCCTATTTACTGTGATGAGTGCATTGGCATCAGAACACAATGCCATCAACCTGGGTCAGGGTTTCCCAGACTTTCCAATGGATGAAACATTGGCCGAACTCGCCAAAAAAGCTATCGGAGACGGATACAACCAATATGCACCCATGGCGGGTTACTTGCCCCTTAGAGAAACTATTGCGCATAAAATTGAAACGCTTTATCAAAATAAAATTTCAGCAAATGACAACATTACCATCACTCCTGGTGGTGGCTATGCCATTTGTACTGCTTTTACAACCATACTAGACCACGGCGATGAAGTGATCGTTTTTGAACCTGCATTTGATAGCTACATCGCCAATATCGTTTCTTGCGGAGCAACACCCGTAATCATTCAACTCGAATATCCCTCCTATAAAATTGATTGGAATAAACTAAAAGCGGCCATCACTCCAAAAACAAAAGCCATTATTATAAACTCGCCACACAATCCTACTGGTGTAGTTTTATCAGATGAAGAAATGCTTCAACTGCAAGAAATATTACGCAATACCAAAATATTTCTAATTTCTGATGAGGTGTACGAACACCTCACATACGATGGCCTAGAGCACAATAGCGCACTAAAATATCCTGAACTGTTTGAAAGAAGTTTTGTGTGTTTCTCTTTTGGAAAAGTATACAACTGTACAGGATGGAAACTAGGTTACTGTGTAGCACCAAAAGCATGGATGGCAGAATTTAGAAAAATTCACCAATACAATGCATTTTGTTGTTTCACACCTACACAAGTTGCAATAGCTGAACACTTAAAAAATCCTGAAACCTATTTGCAACTGAAACATTTCATGCAAAAGAAAAGAGACCTCTTTGTTAAGTTGATGGAAAATTCTGGATTTGATTTGCTTCCTGCTCAAGGAGGATATTTTGTTTCGGGTACCTACGAAAAAATATCTTCAGAAGATGGACTATCACTTGCAATGCACCTCACCAAAACAGTAGGTGTAGCAACCATACCCTATTCTACATTTTACAGCAAGGGTGAAGACCAAAAAGTGCTCAGGTTCTGTATCACCAAAAAAGATGAAACCCTCATTGAAGGCGCCCATAGACTACAGCAAATTAAAATGAACCCGTTGTGAATAATTTACAATAGGTGTGAGATAAAAAACAAATTACTAACCTCCCGCTTTTAAATAAGACCAGCCCTCCGATTGCTTAACGATAAGCTCTACAACAGCACTTGGTACCACTGTAACTTCAGGCATTAGCTGTGAAGGATCAATTTTCAATCTCTTTAAAGAATTGTTGCAAGCTGCCACAGTCACCCCTTTCTCTTTCACAGATTTAACTCGCGCTTCAAAAGACTTGTCTTCTTTTAATAAAGACAAAACTGCTTGCCCGTGAAAAACCACTTCTATTTCTAAATTTGGCTTTTGGGCCCTCGCATTATTGATTTGTCTAAATACACTACCCTGTACGGCAGTATCTGCATTTGAAAGATCCCATACCACACTTAGCTTATTTTGCTGGGCCTGAATTGTTGATGCAAAAAGAAGTAAAAATAGGGGTAAAACAAGTTTGTGCATAAAAGTCGATTGATGGCAAAAGTTAATCAATTAAATTGTTTGGTTAAGTTATTTGCTTACTTTTTTTCAATCAAAAGTGCAACGTGACATCCGTCACATACCATGATGGAAAAATAACCCATTTTTGCTCTTACAAAAAAGAACACATGATAATCGCTGGATATTTGGCATCTCTTTTAATTGGACTTTCACTGGGACTAATTGGTGGGGGTGGATCTATTTTGACAGTGCCGGCATTGGTTTATCTGTTTGGTGTTGATCCGGTTTTGGCAACAGCCTACTCCTTGTTCATTGTGGGTTCCACCAGCTTGGTTGGCGCCTTCCCTAAATACAAGAACGGAGAAATCAATTTAAAGACAGCCATCATCTTTGGTATCCCCTCCATTATTGCAGTATATGCAACCAGGGCATTTATTGTCCCTGCCATCCCTTCTGAAGTATTTACTGTGGGCTCCTTCATTGTTACAAAATCATTACTGATGATGATGATTTTTGCAGTGTTGATGGTGTTCGCCTCTGTATCCATGATCAGGGACAATAAAAAACAAAATACCGAAGAAGGCGAACAGGTTTTCAACTACCCCATGATTCTTTTAGAAGGAGCTGTAGTTGGCGTATTAACCGGTTTGGTTGGTGCGGGCGGTGGATTCCTTATCATTCCTGCCTTGGTTATTTTTTGTAAACTACCAATGAAGCAAGCAGTTGGCACCTCGCTACTCATTATCGCAGCAAAATCATTGTTTGGTTTTACGGGTGATCTAGGAAAACAAACCATGGATTGGCAACTGCTTATTACGGTAACCGGACTTGCAATTGTTGGTATTTTTATTGGAAATGCACTTGCCAAAAAAGTATCTGCAAACAGTCTGAAAAAAGGATTTGGCTGGTTTGTACTTGTCATGGGTATTTACATCATCATCAAAGAACTTTTTATTAAATAATTTAAAATTTAAAATCATACACTATGTTCTTTCAACACGTATACGACAAAACACTTGCACAAGCCAGTTATTTCATCGGATGTCAAAAAGCCGGTGTAGCCGCAGTGATTGATCCAAAAAGAGATGTGGATACTTACCTGGAAATTGCCAAGCAAAACAACATGAAAATTACGCATGTGCTTGAAACCCATATTCATGCCGACTTCCTCGCGGGTTCCCGTGAATTAAGCGCCATCACCGGAGCAGCACTTTATTTATCTGATGAAGGTGGAGAAGGTTGGGAATATGAATTTGACCACATCGGCGTAAAAGACGGCTCCAGCTTCATGGTTGGTAATCTAAAGATTGATGTACTTCATACTCCAGGTCACACTCCCGAAAGCATCAGCTTCTTACTTACAGATACTCCTGCAAGTCCAGAACCAGTGATGTTCTTTACAGGCGACTTCGTTTTTGTTGGTGATATTGGTCGACCTGATCTTCTTGAAAAAGCAGCAGGCATGACCGGTACCATGGATGCTGGTGCCCATGAAATGTACAAGTCGATCAAAAAGTTCAGCGACCTCCCCGAATACATCCAAGTATGGCCCGGCCACGGTGCAGGATCTGCTTGTGGAAAAGCTTTAGGGGCAGTTCCAAGCACTACCATTGGTTATGAAAAAGTACGCAACTGGGCTTTCCGCTTTGCTAACGATGAAAACGGATTTGTAAAATTCTTGTTGGAAGACCAACCTGAACCTCCCAAGTACTTCGCCATGATGAAGAAACTAAATAAGGTTGACCGTCCACTTCTTACTGAAGTACCCAAATTAAAAAAACTTTCCAACACAGAAATGATGGAAGCCATGGGTAAAGGCATTAAACTACTCGACGCCCGCTTGAAAACAGATTTTGCCAAAGGATATATTCCAGGAAGCATTAATATACAAGGCAACAATGCATTTGCAACATGGGCTGGATGGTATTTAAACTACGATGAATCCTTCATGCTTTTGGCTGATGAGTCTCAACTCGACGACCTTACACGCAAACTTATGCGCATAGGACTAGACAACATCATGGGTTATGTTCCTTCTACTGATGCATTTGTACACGAAGGTGGTAAACTCGATACTGTAAATGTTATTGATATCGACGAATTCAAAAAAGTGATGGAAGA
Source organism: Chitinophagia bacterium (assembly GCA_041303255.1). Taxonomy (GTDB): domain Bacteria; phylum Bacteroidota; class Bacteroidia; order Chitinophagales; family Chitinophagaceae; genus Pollutibacter. The sequence continues at coordinate 9,628 of JBFYPP010000022.1, forward strand.
ACCCAATGTTCAAGTGGTTGATCTAAGGGGTGCTACTGAATATAAGTCAGGACATATCAAAAATGCAGATCATGTTTTTGTTGGTACCTTATTGAAGAACCTGGATAAAGTAAGCAAAGATAAAAAAGTAGTAATTCACTGTCAGGGTGGAGACCGCGCTACCATTGGCTATTCTCTACTTGCAAGGGAAGGTTACAATAACGTACTCAACTATTCTGCAAGTATGAATGAGTGGATTGCTTTGGGTAACAAAGTAGAACAATAGAAAAAGATCTATTTCAAAAATAGAGCCTACTTAAAAAATAAAATACAATACATGCTCAATCTATTAAAAAATATGTTTTCATCAGCACCTGAAGCCAACTATGCAGAACTCGTAAAAAATGGTGCAATCATTGTTGATGTTCGCACACCTGGTGAATTCAAAAGTGGACACATCAAAGGATCAATCAATATTCCACTGGATGATATCAGGAATAAAACAGAAGAACTAAAGAAAAAAAACAAAGTAATCATCACTTGCTGTAGAAGCGGTAACAGAAGTGGCATGGCAAAATCCATTTTGCAGTCGGCTGGTATTGAATGTCATAACGGCGGACCATGGAATGTGCTCAACAACAAAATCTAATTAAATGAAACAACTGTTAACCACGAACTGGAACTTTTCAAGAATATTCAGAGTTGCACTAGGCATAGTAGCTATTACAAGCGGAATAATCAGACACGATTCACTCATGGGATGGATTGGTGGCATGGTCTTGTTAATGGGACTCACCAATACGGGTTGTTTTGCAGGTAATTGTGCTGCACCGATTGTTTCGAATAAACAAGCTGGAAAAGAACCCGAAGTCATCAGCTTTGAAGAAGTAAAATAAGTGGTAAATGTTTAAAAAATCCTATCTCTTTCTGTTCGCTATGCTGGTCTGCATTTTACCAGCGATTGCACAACACCAGGAAATTGATGAGGATCCAGAGATCTGGAAAACCAGAGAAAAAGCAGGAATTGATACCAACTCTTTTCTTCATGCTTTTAAAAATGGAACAGCAAGTGGTCATCTTCGTTATTTTTTTATGAATACAGATAACCAAGAAGGGCTATCAAATTATTTTGCAAATGCCGCTGGTGGTGGTTTGAAATTTGAAACCGCAAAGTTCAAAGGATTTCAAATGGGCATCAGCGGATTTTTTACTTTCAATATTGGTTCATCTGATTTTTCAAAACGAGACCCCAAAACAAACCAAATGAGTCGGTATGAAATTGGATTGTTTGACCAAGAAGATCCATTAAATAAAACCGATATCGACCGGCTTGAAGAACTTTATTTAAAATACAGCTTCCAACGCTCCACCATAACACTTGGAAAACAATTGATCAATACCCCTTTCATCAACCTACAAGATGGAAGAATGAGACCTACAGAAGTAAATGGTCTGTGGCTTGACCACAAAATGAAAAAAACAAGAATTGAAGGCGGACTACTTTATCAAATATCTCCAAGAGGTACTGTAAAATGGTACGATGTTGGAAAATCAATTGGTGTTTATTCCACCGGAATAAATAAAGATGGTAGTAAATCTGAATACGAAGACAACACACATACTAAGGGTTTAGCCTTGGTGGGTATTACACATAAACCCAACAAAGCACTATCTCTTCAATTCTGGAACCTCTACACCGAAAATATTTTTAACGCAAGTTTCTTTCAGGCTGAAATAGAAAAAGAAAGCGGAAACAAACAAAAATGGATTGCAGGAATTCAACTCATTCAACAAAATAGAATTGATGAAGGTGGTAATGAAGCAATTGAAAAAAGATACATGCAAGACAAATCCTCTTTCGCGTTCGGAAGCAAAATTGGCTGGGAATATAAAAGCTGGAAAACATCATTCAATTTCAACCGCATTACCGCTCAAGGTAGATACACCATGCCCAGAGAATGGGGAAGAGATCCTTTTTACACCTTCATGGCCAGAGAAAGAAACGAGGGTCTTGCTGATGTATATGCTTATGTGCTTAGGGTTGGACGCGGGTTTCCTAAGCAACGCATAACAGCCAATGTTGCAGTTGGACATTTCAATTTACCTTCTGTATATGATTTTGCTTCTAATAAGTACGGTCTCCCATCGTATAACCAAATGAATATAGATTTACGATATAATTTTAAAGGAATGTTAACCGGATTAGAATCACAATTGCTCTTTGTTTATAAAGGAAAAGCATCCAATGAACAAGTAGAAGACAATTATATCATCAACAGGGTGAACATGGGTCTTTGGAACCTGGTATTTAATTATAATTTTTAGTCCCCTCCTAAACACAATGTGATTAAAATCACAAAGAATCAACTGCAATTGATTTATATTTATTTATTACAATTGGCCATATGCAAAAACAAAACTGGATCATCATCTTGATCGTAACGGGTCTATCCTTACTCATATTCAGTGAAATTATCGATGCGGTAAACACACCAAAAAAAGAAATTCCAACATTAAAACAAGACAGTTGGGTAGCTCCTTCTTTATTTACAGACAGAGAACTACAAGGTGAAGAACGTCAACTCATTATTTATGGAGAAGAGCTTATCGCCAATACTTCAAAATATTTAGGTCCCAATGGCTCCGTTGCTGCCATCACCAACGGAATGAATTGCCAAAACTGTCACCTTAATGGAGGAAGAAAATCTTGGGGAAACAATTATGGTGCAGTTGCTGCCAATTATCCAAAGTTTCGCGACAGAAGCGGGGGCATTGAAACCGTTTACAAACGCGTGAGTGATTGCATGGAAAGAAGTTTGAACGGACAAACACTTGACAGCACCAGTAAAGAAATGCAAGCCATAATGGCTTACATCAAATGGGTGGGACATACAGTTGAAAAAAATAGTATACCAAAAGGAAGTGGAATTCAACCTCCAGGATACCTTGATCGTGCAGCAAGTCCGGAAAATGGCAGTACCGTATACAGCGCAAAATGCCAATCTTGTCACGGTACCAATGGCGAAGGACTCATGGCGGCTGATGGAAAATCATATACCTATCCTCCACTATGGGGACCAAACAGTTATAATTCAGGAGCGGGTTTATTCCGTCTTTCCCGTTTCGCTGGATATGTTCGCGACAATATGCCTTTAAATCAAGCTACACATAATGCACCAAACCTAAGCGATGAAGAAGCTTGGGATGTAGCAGCTTTTGTAAATTCCAGACCAAGACCCAGCAAAGACTTGAGCAAGGATTGGCCCAATGTTTCAAAAAAACCAATAGACCATCCTTTTGGTCCATATACAGATGGCTTCACTGAACAACAACATAAATTTGGTCCTTTTAAACCCATCATTGAAGAAAGAAAAAAACAAAAAGAAGCAAAAGAAAAAGAACAGGTTAAAATAATTTAAGTCGCTATCTTAATACCCCATTACATAAAATCTGCAACATGATTTTGCAGGTAAAAAACACACTATGCCATCCAACCACATCAACAATTGCGGATGCTCCGGCTGTCAATCAGAAGCCATAAGCAAAGCAGAAAAAGAAATGCATGTTCAACTTTCGGAAAACAGCAGAAGAGATTTTTTAAAACGATCAAGTCGCCTTGGTCTTGGCTTGGGAATTGGAGGTGGTTTAATCAGCACCCCCATGGCTGCTGCTGCACTTAACAATGAAGACGCTGCTTACAAAGCAGCCTCGATGGAAAAAAATAAAGCAGTTCGCGATGGCAAAGCAACAAAAATAACCCTACTACACACAGCTGATATTCATTCTCAATTACACATCCACGATGAATTCTTTGTGGAAAATGGTAAAAATGTTTTCAAAAAACGAGGTGGTTTTGCCACAATGAAAACAATGATCAATACCCTCCGTAACCAAAACAAATCCAACACACTTGTAATCGATGGTGGTGATTGTTTCCAAGGTGGTGGCGTTGCAGCAATGAGTGAAGGAAAAGCAATCGTTCCATTGATGAATAATATTGGATACGATATTATGTTACCTGGCAACTGGGAAGTGGTATATGGTAAAGAAATGATGATGAAAGACATGTTTGCATACGATGGCGTTAAAGTATGTGCAAACATGTACCACAATACCAAAGATGAACTCAATGGAGATCTTATTTTTCCTCCTTATTTTGTAAAATACATCGGCGGAATAAAACTTGGTTTCATTGGTTACAACGACCCATTGACACCAAAACGCCAATCACCCGCTTACAGCGAAGGAATAAAATTTACCACCCCAGAATTAAATGTTGCTAAATACATTAAGATTCTACGTGAGTATGAGCAATGTGATATGGTATTCTTACTAACCCACATGGGCCTAGCCCAACAAGTAGGCCTAGCAAATCTTCCAGAAGTAAAAGGTGTAGATTATATACTCGGTGCGGATACCCACGAACGCGTAAGAACACCTATTCAAGGAGTACATACAAAAGTGACCGAACCGGGTGCTTTTGGTTCCTTCATTGCTCAGATGGATATCGTTATTGAAAATGGAGAAGTAAAAGATCATTCCTATCAATTACTTGATGTAGATCCTGAAATCTATAAAGAAGATGAGGAAATGAAACGCTTGGTTGAAAAAGCCAGTGAGCCCTATAAAAAAGAACTCAATCGTGTAATTGGAAAAACAAAGACCCCTTTGATGCGCTATTATGTAATTGAAACTCCTATGGATAATTTCATTACAGATGCCATCATGTGGAAATTCAAACCAGATATTGCATTGAGTAACGGCTTCCGTTTTTGTCCGCCTCTCGTACCAAATCCAAAAACTGGTGAAGCAGAAATTACAGTCGACTACCTCTGGAGCATGTTACCGGTTGACAGCGAAGCCAAAACCGGAAAAATAACAGGTAAGCAATTAACGGGGTGGATGGAAAAAGAATTGCAAAACGCATTTGCAAAAGATCCTGGAAAAAGATTTGGCGGATGGGTAGTCCGCTTTAAAGGAATGGAAGTAAACTTCACCATTAACAATGAAGCTGGAAAAAGAGTAAACTGGATTAAAGTAGGTGGTATGCCACTCGACTTAGAAAAAACGTACAGCTTTGTGGCTTGTGAAAGAGAAGGAGACCCAGATACAACGATTTGTCGTGTTGAAAATGTTAGCGAACCTAAACGCCTTGGTTACACACTTCACAGTGTAATTGAAGAATATTTAAAACTGCATTCACCTATTGCACCTAAACTGGAAGGGAGATGCACAGCAACAGATGCCCCAAATACACTACTGACCCAGTTAATGGGCTTTGGTTATGAATTCAGATAACCAGATACTTCTTAACCTAATTAAAAAACCCTTATGAAAATTCATAAGGGTTTTTTATTGGTCTTTCTTATAATTTAATGAGGAAGCTTTTCTCTCAACTTTCCATAAACCCAGGTTCCAACAATGGCCATAAAAATGGTTACAGAAATTGCTGCAGCACCAAAACCAAGTTGTGCGAACAAAGGACCCGGACAAGCACCGGTCATTGCCCAACCAAAACCAAACAACAAACCACCATAGATTTGTCCCTTATTAAACGTTTTGTTTGGAAGCAGAATTTCTTCGCCATGAACCGTTTTGATCTTAAACTTCTTAATAATGAATACAGAAATAGCACCTACCACTACTGCTGATCCTATCACACCAAACATGTGAAAACTTTGTAGCCTAAACATTTCTTGTATGCGGTACCATGAAACTACTTCAGACTTTATCAAGACGATTCCAAAAAGCATTCCGAAAAATAAATATTGAAGGTTATGCCAAACCGGTGTTTCCACATTCTCCTCATTCACACACATCGCATCCAAAGACCTTACTTCAAAATCTGTATTTGTATCTTTTGTATTGTTTTGCATAGTTATAGTTTAAAGGGATAAAATATAAGGAAGAATCAAATTGGCCATGATAAAACCACCTGCCATAAATGAAATGGTCGCAATTAATGAAGGCAATTGTAAATTAGACAAACCCATGATAGCATGACCAGAAGTACATCCACCTGCATAACGAGTTCCAAATCCTACAAAAAATCCACCAATTACCATCATGATTAAACCCCTAACAGTTCCAAGTGAACTCCAGCTAAACAATTGCTCCGGTACCAATCCTTCAATTTGTGTAATGCCATAAGTCGATAATTCATTTACCAAATCAGGATTTACGACAATAGACTGATCTGTCTTTAAATAAAATGCAGTAACAATTCCGCCTAGAAAAATTCCAAACACAAAAAATAAATTCCACAGTTCTTTTTTCCAATCGTATTGAAAAAATGGAATCTTCGCAGGCAAGCATGCAGCACACACGTGGCGCAAAGAAGAAGAAATACCAAAAGTCTTGTTGCCAAAGATCAAAAGCGTTGGCACCATCAATCCAATAATGGGTCCAGCTACATACCAAGGCCAGGGCTGTTTAATCAGTTCAATAAATGACATGTTTGAAAATTATGTTTTACAATTTTAAGTGAAGACAAAAATGAATGTTTCTGATTTGGTATTGTGTGATTTTTGTCACACGCCTTAATAGAACAAATTGGGATTAGCCTATCCAGCGGATATTGTTTCTCTCAACAACAACCGTACCGTTGATTTCTAGCTTTTTTAATAAGCGTGACACAACCTCTCTTGAAGAATTGATGTCATTTGCAATTTGCTGGTGGGTAAGCGCTAAATTAGACCCAAACACATCAGACTGCTTTTTTAAATACCACTCCAAACGCTGATCCATATTTTTAAATGCAATCTGGTCAATTACATTCAACACTTCTTCAAATCTTGTTCTGTATGTTTCAATCACAAAATGATACCAAGATGGATAATTTTTCATGAGGTTATCCATGTGTTGAATAGGTATCATCACAACCTCGGTTTCTTCTAACGCCACTGCCAT